>CAIUOO010000367.1:0-20000 GCA_903900795.1 uncultured Gemmatimonadota bacterium
GCGCCGCTTCCTTGAAGGCCATCGAGCCAGCGATTTTGAACGCCATTTCGGACGAGTCGACATCGTGGTACGAGCCGTAGACCAGCTGCACCTTGATGTCCACCACCGGGTAGCCCGCGAGCACACCCGTATCCAACGCTTCCTTGATGCCTGCTTCGGTCGGGCCGATGAACTCACGGGGAATCACACCGCCGACGACCTTGTCTTCGAACACGAAGCCCTGACCCGGCTCGCTCGGCTCCATGTTGATGACCACATGGCCGTACTGACCCTTACCACCCGACTGGCGGATGAACTTGCCTTCGATCTTTTCGACGCGCTTCTTGATCGTTTCGCGATAGGCCACCTGCGGGCGACCCACGTTCGCGTCGACCTTGAACTCGCGCTGCATACGATCGACGATGATCTCGAGGTGCAGCTCGCCCATGCCGGCGATGATCGTCTGGCCCGTTTCCGGGTCGGAGCGCACACGGAACGTCGGATCTTCTTCGGCCAGCTTCTGCAGGGCGATCGCCAGTTTGTCCTGGTCCGCCTTCGTCTTCGGCTCGATCGCGACGTCGATGACGGGGGCCGGGAACTTCATCGCTTCCAGGATGATCGGCGCGTCTTCCGTGCACATCGTGTCGCCGGTCCGCGTGTCCTTCAGGCCGATCGCGGCAGCGATGTCGCCACAACGCACCTCGGGGATTTCTTCGCGCTTGTTGGCGTGCATCTGCAGCAGACGGCCGACGCGCTCGCGCTTGTCCTTCGTGCTGTTGTACACGTACGAGCCCGACGTGAGCACGCCCGAGTAGCACCGGAAGAACGTCAGCTTTCCGACGAACGGGTCGGTGGCAATCTTGAAGGCCAGCCCAGCGAACGGCGCATCATCGGTCACCGGGCACTCGACGAACGTCTCGTCCTGGTGCGGCAGATGCCCCTTGATCGCGGGCACGTCGAGCGGCGCCGGCAGGAAGTCGATGACCGCATCGAGCAACGCCTGCACACCCTTGTTCTTGAACGAGGCGCCGCACAGAATCGGAATGAACTTGCCCGCGCACGTCGCAATGCGGATCGCCTTGCGGATCTCGGCCACGGACAGCTCTTCACCGGCCAGATACTTCTCCATCAACGCTTCGTCGTATTCCACGACGGTGTCGATGAGCTTGTGACGGGCTTCTTCCACGGCGTCATGGTACTCGGCCGGGATGTCGGTGACCGTAAACGTCTTGCCGAGCGTCTGCTCGTCAAAAATGTACTGCTTGCGTTCGATCACATCGAGGTGACCGGTGAACAGTTCGCCCGATCCCACGGGGAGCTGGAGCGGCTGCGCGCTCTTCGACAACCGGTCGTGAATCATCGCGACGCATCGTTCGAAATTCGCACCGACGCGATCCATCTTGTTCGCGAAGATCATGCGCGGCACGGCATAGCCGTCGGCCTGACGCCACACCGTTTCCGTCTGCGGCTCGACGCCGGCAACGGAATCCAGCAGCGTCACCGCGCCGTCAAGTACGCGCAACGAGCGCTGCACTTCAACGGTGAAGTCGACGTGACCCGGCGTATCGATGATGTTGATGCGATACTCAGGGCCATCCCCCTTCGTGTCGCTCTGCCCATGGCGCTGCCAGAAGCAGGTCGTCGCGGCCGACGTGATCGTGATACCGCGCTCCTGTTCCTGCTCCATCCAGTCCATGGTGGCGGCGCCGTCATGGACTTCACCAATCTTGTGCGACTTCCCCGTGTAATAGAGGATGCGCTCAGTGGTCGTGGTCTTACCGGCATCGATGTGGGCCATGATGCCGATATTGCGATAATGCTCGAGCGGGGTCGTACGCGGCATAGTTTTCGGCGGCGACTCGCTTACGCGGCGCCAATCTTTGACGAAAAGTGGACCAGCAAAAAAACGGCTGGACCTGTCGCCTCGCCTTTGCGCGAAACCGGTATCCATCCGCTGCCGCCGGGTGCACTCGCCGCTGCTGCGCGAATGGGGACCCAGGCGCGCCGCTCCCAGAGACCTGCTGACTCCGGGAGAGACGTCAAGTTGTTCGTTCGATCAGCCGAACACACCGTAAGTGTCCACGGAAAATCCGGCAGACCCGCAACATCGCCCGGCCCGCCCTGAAAGTCAACCCGCGGGTCGCGCCACGACGGCGCATGCTCCGTCCGGCGCGCCACACCGGACGTCGGTTGGGCACGCCACGTGACGAACGGCGGGATGTCCGCGTCCTCACTGTGTCGCTTCCTGGCGTTCGTTGTTATTGAGCTGGAGTTGATTGCGTTAGCCCGGCGTGGCGCGTCTATAAAGTGGACGGACGCTCCGTCGTCACACGTTCCGCCACCTTACGCTCCCCATCGCGTCATGTCTCAACTGGCAAACCGCGCGTTTTTCGCGTTCACCGCCGCACTCGGGATCAGCGGATTTACGCTGTTCGCTGCCGTCGGTCAGCCGTTTGCACCGGCGATCCCGATCGTGCTCTACTCCGCCTACCTCTGGCTTAACCGCGATGCCATCGAGGGCACGGGTGGGGAAGTGCTCCGTGACTCGCCGTACTTTCTCGGATTCCTGCTCACGATGTTCGCCCTGCTGCTCATCTTTCAAGATGCGTCGGTGGGTGGGGGGGCGATCGCGAAGTCGCCCGGCCTCTTCACGAAGGAGGTGGGCTCGGCGATCCTCACCACGGTGGTGGGGCTCTTCTGCCGACAGGCACTCCAGACCCTGATCCCATCGGCTCAAGTAGATGAGGAGGGTGAGCGTCTTGAGCGCGTCGCCGCCGCGCTGGCCAGCCACGCGGTCCAGTTGGAGCGCGCGCGACAGGAGTTCATCTCCACCGTGGCGGCCGAAGCTGACCGTCGGGAGGCCGTCTTCGCCGACGAACAGCACCGCTTCCGCGCCGAACTCCGGCGTGAAGCGGACGCCATGATCAGGGCAGCCACGACCTCGGCCGTCCAGCCGGTCTTCACCGCACCCTCGGCGGTCCTGGCCTCCGTCGGAACGGGTCATGAGTAGCACTCGCTCTGGAGTGATGGGATTCACGGAGGCCGAGCTCGGCCTCTTTCTGGCGCTCCTGTTCATTGGCAGCACGGCCTACGGGTCGGGTAGCGCGTCGCCGCCGGCACCCGCGGCCCGCACCCGATCGGCAGACAGCTCGATGATAGCCGTCGTCGCCCGACTTGCCGCCGAGCGTGACAGCCTCGTCCGTCTGTCCGCGCAGCTCGGCCAACGTGTCACGGCCCTCGGGGAAAATGAAGCGCGACTGACCGCCCGCCGCGACTCCCTCGCCGCCCTCCCCACGTCGACGATATCCGCCGTGATTGCGCGACGGACCCAACTGGGAGATTCCATAACCAGCGTCATCGACTCGCTTCGCGTTGCCCGCGAAGCGATGGATGCCGAGCAGCGTATTGCCGTCAATCAGCGCGAGCTGGTGGAGGTGCGGCTCGAGCCGATCCTGCGCGAAGAGGCGAGCATCATGGGCGTGGTGGCGACCGCCCGTCGAGAGCGTGACTCCGTGCTGCGCGCAGTGAGGCCGGGTGATACGGCCACGGTGCGCCGCTACGCGCGGCGCGTGGACTCCTTAAGTGAGATCTCCGTCGACCCAGCGCGCAGGGTCAACATGGCGAAATCGTCCGGTGCCGCCACAGCCCTCGTTGCATTAACGGACGCCGAGTCGGCCGCGGCAGCCGCCGAGTCCCGTGGCGTGACCGTGACGACGGCGGCGGGAACGGGTCGCTCCGGACAAACGCCCACGTGCATCGAGCTCGGCATCGCCTCCGGCTACATCGCGACCGTCACCATTCTCAACCGAGACCTCTTCCGCGTTCGGGGCCAGGAAGGCTCAGTGGGTGCAGTGCTGATGGCGCTCGCGAACGAGCAGCGGGAGGCGGCGCGCGCGAACTGCCGCCACGTCATCCGGGTCACCACCGTCCCCGGACTTTCCGTCGACAGCTACGTACCGGCCTTGGTCGAACTGCGTCGTACCTTCAACACGGCACTCGTTGGCCCGGCAGAATGAACATCGATTCGCGTAGGGTATCCGTCGAGGACATCGAGGCAGGCCCGGTACTGCCGCTGAATGGCCGCACGCCCAAACAGGACCGACTGGTGAAGCTCACCGTGATTCTGTCACTGGTGCTTGGCGCGCGGTACATGTACTGGCGGTGGACCGAAACGTTCAATCCGGCGCACCCCACGTTCTGGTGGACGTGGATTCTCGCGGAGAGTGAACTGTTCCTGTCGAGCTTGCTGTTCTATGCCACCACATGGCGTGTCACGCGATACACCCCCGAACCGCCGTTGCCGCGGCGCAATGTGGACGTGTTCATCGCGACGTACAACGAGCCCGTCGAGCTGCTTCGCGACACGGTGATGGCCGCCACCGCCATCGAGTATCCGCACCGCACCGTCATTCTCGACGACGGAAACCGCCCCGAAGTCGCGGCGCTCGCTCGGGAGCTGGCGTGCGACTACCTACCGCGCGAGGTGAATACGCACGCCAAGGCGGGAAACCTCAACAACGGGCTCGCGAACAGCACGGCGGAGTTCGTCGTCACGCTCGACGCCGATCACGTGGCGTCCCCCACGCTGATCGACGACATGCTCGGCTACTTCAAGGATCCCGGCATCGCCGGCGTGCAGGCGAACCAGGATTTTTACAACCTGGACTCGTTCCAACACGTCGTCGACTGGAAGCGCAGCTTTGGGTGGCAGTTCCAAGAACTCTTCTTCGGCGTATCGCAGCCCGGAAAGGATGCGCTCAACGCGGTGGTGTACTGCGGAAGTCCCGCCATGCTCCGGCGCACGGCCGTCGATGAGATCGGTGGCATCGCCACCGGCACCGTCACCGAGGACCTCCATACGGGCCTGCGTTTGCACCAGAAGGGGTGGCGAATTCTCTACCTCAACAAGTCGGTGGCGCGCGGACTGTCGCCGCAGACCTTCGTGGGCTTCGAGACGCAGTGGAAACGATGGGGCATCGGCGCCATGCAGGTATTCCGCAAGGAGAAGATACTGCTGCACCCCGGGCTCACGATGTGGCAGCGGCTCGCCTACGTCGCATCCATCGAATACAATCTGCTGTTCAGCTGGGCCAAGGGGATCGCCATCTGCACCGTCATCTTCGCACTCTTCACTGGCATCTTCCCGCTGCTGGCGACGCCCGACGATTTCCTGTGGATGTACGTGCCACACCTGCTGGCCACGATCTGGGCCGGCGCGGCCCTGACCGGAGCCTTCGTGTCACCGCTGCTCACGGAACGTTACAACGTGGTGAAGCTGCTCGCGCAGCTCGATGCGTTCACGGGCTACTTTCGACGGAATGCGAAGTTCGTGGTCACGCCGAAAACCATTTCGGCGGCGACGCGAATCAGTTCCGGGTGGGTCTACGTGTTGATCCTCGGCCTGCTCTACGGCGGGACCATGGTGGGCGTGTCGCGCATGGTCGCCTATCGCGGCCAGAGCGAGTTCTGGGCGTACGCCGTCGCCACGGCCTTCGCCGCTTTCTATTTCTGGGTGATCATTCCGGGCGTGGCGCGCGCCGTGCGCCGGAAGGAGGAGCGCGTGTACTACCGGTTCCCCGGCGGTCTCGAACTGCCGGTGCGATGGGAGGCCTTCGCGCTCAGCGGTTCGGGAGCAACCCGGCTGCGTGGCGAGACCTACGCGCGAAACGCGAACCGGTATGGTCTGTCGATCACGGTGGAGGAGGATCTCCCCCCCGGCACGTTCGTGTCGCTGGATTTCGAGCTCGACGGGCGCCCAATCCGTGCACTCGCCGAGGTGCGGAGAACCTTTCCGTTCCAGGTCGATAACGCCACGAAGTTCGCCAACGGGCTGCGTTTCGTCGATCTGAAGCGAGAGGATGCGGATCTCTTGGCCCGCCATCTGTTTACGACCGTTGCGCCGCGGCACGGCGACATCATGCGCATTACCGCGGCTACGCAGGGAGTCGGCGAGGCCGCGTAACCGGGCCAGGGGAGTAAACGGGTCAGGGGAGCGGTGTGACTACGGCGTCCGTCGCTCCCAGACCACGAAAGCACCATCTTCTCCCGGCAGGCGATAGCGGACGGTGGCGCGAACCACGTAGAGCGGATTCTGCTGCAGCAAGGACGTGACCGTCTCGGACCACGTATGCGACCGATCGAAGCGCAGCACGATCCGATCGAATGCCCCCTCCTGCAGGGCGACGACGACCGCGCTGTCCACTGGGATCTCACGGCCCCCGGCGGCGCGGTACGGAGTCTGCGGTCCCACCCAGTGCGACGGCGGCAGCGCCGTGCCGTAGTACCCTCCGAGATCCGCTTCCTCGGTCAGGATACGCGCACCTGCCGGGAGATCCCGCGCCACGGTGCGGTACACCTCGGGCGTTTCCTGAGGCCACGCGTCGAACAGCGCGCCAGACTGGGCGAGTCCGGGAAACACCATGAGCGACAGGCCGCTCCCAACGGCGAGCAGCCACATCACGCTTCTGGGATCGCGCCCGCGGAAGCGCACCAGTTGGCGCAGCTCTTGATTGAAACGGACCATGGCGATCCCGGCGAAGGGGGCGGCAAAGAGAGCTGAGAATGCAATGTGCTTGTGCAGCGACACCGTCTCGCCGAGCCGGATGTGCTGCAACGGCGCCACGAGCATGCCGAAGAAAAGCGTTGCGGACAGCGCGAGCGAGTATCGCCGTTGAGTGAGCCCGTATATCGCGAGGAGGAGAAGCAGTCCGCCGTATTCGAGCAGCTTGCCAGTGATGAGGAGCGGGGCCTTGCCCTCAGAGAACGGCCGGTTGACCGTGGTAAACCACACCGCATCGAGGAGCGCACCACCGTCGAGGCGCAGCAGGAGCCAGAGCACGCTCGCTCCCGCGACGGCGGAGAGCAGAAACGCCACAACGGCGCGCTCCCGCGCGCCACGCTCCCAAAGTCGTATGGCGAGGATGAGGGCCACCGGCGGAGCATACGCCATTGCACCGTACTTGATGGCGCCGGCCCCGCCCGCCAGAACCCCCACGGCGATAGCCGACGCGACCGCCCCCTTCTCGGACGCCGCGAAGGCGATCGAGAGTGCAAGCGCCACGAGGAGCAGGGACGGCGCGTCGGGCGTGGCCAGATGTCCCACGAACTGCACGGTTCCCTGCACCGCAAATACCAAGGCGGCACCCACGCCGACCGCCCGCCCCTGCGCGCGACCGATCCCCCAAGCGAGGGCGAGCGTGGCGAGCACGAGGCATGCGGTGCTCAGCGCCCGCGCGAGCGGGAGCCCACCCGCTTGATCGAGCCAAGCAACCCAGATCGGCTGTAAGTACGGTGCCCCCGAAAAGTACGTCGCGAACGGGGCGGCACTCCAATCTCCCTGCGTGATCCGCCCGAGCATGGTGCGACCCGCCATGATATACGTGCCTTCGTCCACGAACGCGGCATTGCGAAGGCGAAGCATCGCGACGAACTGGAAACCGAGGATACCACCGAGCGAGAGCCAGAGATCACGCGTTGAGGTACGCGTTGCGCCGGGTGTCGGAGAGACGTCGTGCACAGGGTTGTCGCAGAGAGGGAGAGGCGAGGGCTGTGAGCCTTCAGGAGCACTATGCCGACCATCGAACGGTCCGGTACGTTAGTTAGCCGGAATGCGGCCCCGGCACTAGGCGCCTTGGTCAAAGGTGTGGCGACTGCGGCCGTGATTCGTCTTGGAGTACGCACCTTCCCCTCACTCCTTGCCATGCCATCGATCGCCTCTCGCCTGTCGGCCCCGATCGTGTCCCTGCTCGGGATCACACTAGCCTGGAGCACGCTGCTGCAGGCGCAGACTAGAGTCCCTTCGGCGCCGGTCACACCGGCCGTCGACTCGGCGCGCGCCGCCATCGCACGCGGTGCCTTCGACGATGCGATCCGGTGGTACGATCGCGCGCTCGCAGCCGATTCACTGGATCGTACCGCCCTACGCGAAAGTGCTCGCCTGTTCAGCGGGCGCGGTGACTGGCAACGCGCCATGCCCAGACTCGGGCGACTCGTGGCGATCGGTGAAGACGACGCGGTCCTCAATTTCACCTACGGCCAGTATCTGGCGTGGGTTGGACGCCGTGAGACCAGCCTGGTATTTCTCCGCAAGGCCGTGGCCGCCGTCCCCGACTCGATGTCGTGGCGATTCGCGCTCGGTCAGACGCTGACGTGGAGCCCCAGCGACCGTGCCGAAGGGCTCCGCATTCTCCAAGATCTCGAGCGTACGCGTCCCTCGGACATCGCCGTACGCCAAGCCATCGCCGCAACCCTCGCGTGGGATCCCGCCAAGCGAAACGAAGCCATGCGCCGTTTTCAAGCACTGCTTCGCGACGAGCCCACGTCCATCGCAATCCGACTCGATTACGCGGACGCGCTCTCGTGGGTGGTCGATTCCCGCGACGCGGCGATGCGGCTGTATCTGGAGGTCCAGCGTGATGATCCGCGCAATACGCGCGCCGCGATGGGTCGGCTGAATGTGCTGACCTGGACCAACCAGAACTCGGCGGCGCTGGCGCTCGCCGATTCGCTCCTGGCGACCAAGGAGCTCGAGTCATCGTTGCGGCGGGACCGTGGCGCGCTGCTCCTCAGGCTCCAGCGGGTGGACGAGGCGGTGGCCGTACTGCTCCCCCTCGTCGACTCGTTACCACAGGACTACATGCTGCTCGAACAGTACGGCTATGCGCTGCTTGCCAAGGGATCGTTTAGCGAGGCCCGACGGATAGCACGCCGAATCCCCGAGGGCTCAGCACCCGGCGCGCCGGACTGGATCCGACGCGGTGCGGCCGTTGCGACTGGTGTCGACGGCGTGGTCACCAACACCTCCTTCGGCCTCAAGACATTCCGTCTGGCTGCCAATGCGTCCACGCCGATCTCGCGTACGCAGCGGCTCTCGGCGACCGCAGGGCCCGTTCGCTACGACTCGCCGACGGGCAGCTTCGACGGGAGTTTTGCGACGCTCGGCGTCACCGGACGCGTGGGATCATGGCGCGACACGCGCGCGGAAGCTGGCATCGAACAGTTCTCTGGAGCAGCGAGTGCGTGGTCCTTGCGCGCCGAGGGAACCAGGCCGCTGAACGGCGGCGGCTCGCTCGCGATGGTCGTGCGTCGCACGGCCGTCGAAGACTCACGGCGCGCGGCGCGCGGAGAATCCGTCGATGGCGTGTTCACCGGTCAGGTGCGCGCGAACGCGGTCGACATCAACCTGCAGATGCCGGAGCTCGGCAGCGGCTTCGGGGTGCAGTTCGCCTCGACGCTGGCCGCATACACCGGCCGTGCGCTGCGCACGAACTACCGGCGCGAAGGCACGCTCATGCTCACGCGCCCCATTCCGGTCGGTGCCCAGCGACTCGAAGCCGGACTCGGGCTGATCGGTATGTCGTACACCTTCGACGCGAATCGCGTCGACTCCCCGCGTGATGAACAGGGTCAGTACTGGAGCCCCACCAAGCTCGCGAATGCCGTTGTCAAGGTCGGCGTTTCGCTCCCCATCACTGGACGTCTGGTCGCACGGATGGATGCCACCGGCGGCAGACTGCTGGCCGGCGCGCTGCCGGGCACGAACGTCCTGAACTTCGCCGGAGGGGGAACGGTACGCTGGACAGGGTTTCGCGGGTGGGATCTCGCCACCGGCTTCCTGTATATCGACAACCTCGGCGGCTTCCAGCTGCGGCAGTGGAGCGCGTCCATTCGTCGAGCCTGGTGACCAGACCGCACGTGGAGGGCTCCGCACAAAGCCGTGCGCGTCGGTCCGTCCTGGTCGTTGATCTCGACGGCACACTGCTCGCCGGCGACCTGCTGGTTGAGCAGACCCTGTGGTTGGCGGGGAGGCGACCGCTCGTGCTGTTGATCCTCCTGCTCTCCTGGCTACGCAAGCCGTCGCGACTGGGGCTGAAGTCGTTGCTCGCGTCGGCAGCCGACGACCTGCCGATCGACCGCCTGCCGTACCGAGCGGCGGTGCTGTCGCACATCCACGCGGCGCGTGCTGACGGTCGACAGGTGGTGCTCGCCACGGCCTCCCTACTGACGATGGCCGAGAAGGTGGCAGCGCACCTGCAGTGCTTCGATCACGTGATCGGGAGTGCAGCACGGAACCTTCGGGGCCACGAAAAGCTCGTCGCCATACGCGAGCACCTGCACGACGCCGCGTTCGAGTACGTCGGCGATCATGTGACCGACCGCCCGATCTGGGAAGCAGCCACCGAGGCGACCATCGTCACAAGATCCACACGGGCGGAGCGGCTTCTGCCGGGCCCGATGCGTCGTGCTGGACAACCGGTCGTGGTGATCGACACACCGAGCGCGACGTTCACCACGTGGATCAGCGGGCTGCGGGTTCACCAGTGGAGCAAGAACCTGCTGGTGCTGGTGCCGGTGATCGCGGGGCAGCGCGTCGGAGACACCGCGGTCGTCACTCAGGCGCTCCTCGTCGCGCTCGGCGCGTCGTTCCTGGCGTCCGCCGTCTACCTGAGCAATGACCTGCTCGACGTGCACGCCGACCGGGGGCGTCGCGACCGGGCGCGGCCTGTTGCCGAGGGGAGGCTGACCTACACCCAGGCGCTGCTCGGCATCCTCGCGTGTGCACTCGTGGCCACGGGGATCGGCGTATGGGCGGAGCGAACCACGCCGATGCCGATTCTCGCGCTGTTCGCCGTGTACGTCGCGGCCAACGCGGCGTACAGTATGCAACTCAAGCGCGTGATGATGCTCGACATCATCCTGCTGTCGATGATGTACCTCTGGAGAATTGTGCTCGGCAGCGCGGCCACAGGCATCGTACTCTCTGAGTGGATGCTCGCCTTCTCCGTATTTTTCTTCATGGGGCTTGCGTGCGCGAAGCGCTGCATCGGATTGGCGACAGCGCCAGCCGCGCGACAAACCGGTCCGGCGCTGACGGCAGACGTCACGACGGCCCTACGTACCGGCCGAGGGTACGTGGCCGCCGATCTGCCGGTGGTCCGTGAGATCGGCATCGCCGCAAGCTTGGTCAGCATCCTCGTGTTCGCCCTGTACGTGAAGGACACCGAAACGGCTGCCCTGTACGGGCACCCGACGATGCTTTGGGGCCTCGTGGTGCTGACGTTGTATTGGGTGACGCGGATGTGGCTTCTTGTCGCGCGCGGCGTGGTATCGTCCGATCCGGTGGAATTCGCCACGCGGGATCGTACCACGTATCTGGTAGCCATCGGCGCCGTGGCTGCACTGCTCGCCGCACGATGAGTCCGGGCACCAACGGAGCGGCCGCAGCCACGTCCGCGGGGGCACGCGCGGGCGCCAAATTGCTGTTTGGTGACCAGCCGGGATTACGCGCGCGCCTCCAGACGCTGCGCCCGCTCATTTGCCCCGTGGACGACGTCCTGGAGTGGGTGCCGGAGCGCGCCACCGTATTCGACATCGGCTGCGGCGCAGGATTGTTGCCGGGGCTCCTGGCGCTCCGCCGGCATCAGGCGGCGATCTGCGGCGTGGATGCGTCGCCCCACGCGATCGCAATCGCACGTGCGCTCGCCGATCGTGTCGGGACGTCGACAGAGCGGCCGCCGCTGGAGTTCAACGTCACCACCTCGACGGATGAGTGGCCGAGCGGCCCGTTCGGCGTCGTGATGATGGTGGACGTGCTCCACCACATTCCGCCGAGTGCCCATCGGCGCTTCGTGTCCGCCGCGCTCGCCCGTGTCGCCCCGGGTGGTCGATTCGTGTACAAGGACATGGCGCGACGGCCGGTGCTGCATGCCGTTGCGAATCGGCTACACGACCTGGTCGTCGCGCGCGAATGGATCCACTACGTCGATCCGCACGTGATCGGCGCACTCGCGAATGAGGCCGGCCTGATACCGCTGCACGCTTCGCATCACCGCCGCTGGTGGTATGCGCACGACCTTCTTGTATTCGAACGCCGCGAGCCGGCACACGAGACCACGTGAACACATCCCCGTCGCAAACGTCAGATGCGCGCCGCCCACGAGAGGCCGGCGATCGACCCACGGTCGCCGGCGTGTCCTCGGCGATGCCCGACACCAGTGCATGGCTTACGCTGATCCTGCTGCTGTCGTTCGCCGTGCGTGCTCTCGATCCACTGTTCAACACGCCCTTCGAGGACGAGAGCTTCATGATCCTCATGGGGCGCAGCATCCTCGAGCGCGCGAGCGACGTCGATGTATACATGCGGACCGCCTTCGGTTGGTACCTGTGGCCGGTCAGCGTCGCCCTTGCGGACCATGCCGCGGGAATGCTTGGCGTACGACTGCTGGCGGCGGTGCTGGGCACGAGTGCGGTGGGCGGCATGTTCCTGCTCACCCGCCGTCTGTTCGACACCCGTGCGGCACTCGTCGCAGCGGCACTCTTCGGCCTGTGTACACCGGCCATCCTGACGTCACGACTCGCTACCCATGATGCCCTGAGCGTACCGATGGTCGTGTTTGGGGTGTGGGCGTGGGTTCGGGCGCAACAGCGCGGTGCGTTGAGCGACTGGATGATCGCCGCCGTACTCTTGTTCGGCAGCTTTCTCGTGAAGCACCCGATGGCTGCGTTCTTCCCGGGGCTCTGCGTTGCCGCGATGGTGCTCGACCGGCGGGGCGGCTTCGCCTTCTCGCTTGCGCTGTCAGCGATGGTGGGTGGCTACGCGCTGTGGTATTACGACGTCATCATCGCGCTGCTGCAATTCGTCGATTCGTTCGAGGCGTTCCGCGCACCGAACGAGCAACTCCTTGCGATCTACGTGCGCAATCGCCTCGACTTCTGGGCGTTCCTGTTGCTCGCGGTCGTGGCGGCCATGCGGGGCGACCGACGTGTCCGCCTCATCGTGCTGCTGCTCGGGATTGGCGCCCTCTCGTTCAGCGCCCTCCACGTGGGGCGACGGCTCGATTTTCACACGTGGAAACATGCCGTGTATCCGATGTTGTTCCTGGCGCCGGCTGCCGGTGCGGCCGTGGCGGGGCTGGGGGCGCGGGTCGCACCTCGCTGGTTCCTGCCGACGATGTTCACGGCGCTCGCGGCGGCCGCGGCCGTGTTCGCGGCCGGACAAGTGGGGCTGCAGCCCGGGCACGGCGGGCTTCCGTTCCAATGGCCCAATACGCGATCCGTGGCGACCTACCTGCGGTTGCGTGTGCACCCCGGGCAGCGCGTCCTCGTCGACGACTCCGCCGTGCGATACCAACTGCGCGATCTCATCACACAGAAGCGAATCGTCGATCAATACTGGTTCGTTCATGAAGGCGTATCGGCACCCGTATCGTATGCGAACGCCGTACGCGATGGGTGGTTCGACTACATCGTGCTCGATGGCACCACCTCGCTTGAGGCGAAGCGGATGTACGACGCCATCAAGCCGCATCTCGCGGGGCGCTACGCGGAGCGGCTGCGCGCGCCGCAGCCCGCCACGGGAACGGACGCCCTGGTGTTTGAACGCGTAGCTCCGCCGGTCACGCGCCCACGGAACGGCGTGGAGATCGCGGTCGAGGCGCCGGTTGCGGGCGCCATCGTACTCGCCAGCGCAGCGAAGCCGGAAGCGATGGTGAAGGGTCTCGTACGGAATGCGCCCGCCGGCGCCGCGCTACACGTGGAAGTGCAGACGAACGCGTGGTACCCGCAGGGAGAACCCATCACGCAGTTCGGTCCGGGCGGCGCCTTCGAACGCCTCGTGATTCTCGGCGGGAGCGGAGAGCAGCAGTGTCGCCATACGGTCAGGTTGAGACTCATGGCGCCAGATAATCGTTTGCTGCAGGAGGTGTACATCGACCGAATCGCGCGCGTGAATCCAGATTCGGCTGGTGTGGCTTGTCTGCGGCAATAGTGCGAAAAACCAACATATGGTGTTGTTCACCTGCAACAGTTAGAACTCGAATGGCTCCTGAATATCCCCAAAACAGATCAAGCGAGTCCATCCATAACGGCACCGGACTTGCTCATCATACCGGTGTACGACCGACGCCGGTCGGCTCACCTACGACCAAAGAGGCACCCCCCATGACGCTCGCCACAAGAATTGTTGCTCCGCTTATCGTCGCCCTGCTGGCGCTGCCAGGGACCTCCCAGGCGCAGGTCTGTGCTCCAAGCGACATCGGCGTCCAGTGCAACCTGACCTCCACGCAGACCACGGGAACGATCACGCCGGGGAATCTCGGATTGGTCGGCCCAGTGAATCTCAAGGTCCGATATCTTGGCGGGCTCGGCAACCTCTCGAGCAGCCTGTACTTCTTCTCGAGCTTTAACGCGGCGACGCTGAATCTCAGCAACCTGTTGACCGGTGCTTCGGATCAGGGCGAGACGTTGATCGCGTCGAAACCGGCCGGGACCGACCTGAAGGTGTCGGGATTCAGCGGGGCGCTGGGCGCCAACGATGGCTGGGTCACGCTGCCGGGCGGGGGCTTTCAGTCGAACGACGAGCTCATGTTCGGCCTGCACGTGCAACAGTCCGGATGGTCGGACTGGATCTTCTCCAGCTTCGGCGGTGCCGCGTATTCGGCGGAACTTGGTGCGGACAACACGAGGACGTGGTCGCGCATCTTCACGCCCGGGAATGGTCCCGCCGGAGACCCGAACGGCGCTAACTTCGACGTACGCTTCAGTTCGCCATGGCTGATCGATTACACGGGGTCCACATTCGTCGGCTTCGAGGACAACCGATACGGCCCCGACTTCGACTACAATGACTTCGTATTCGAGATCGCGTCGGTCACCACGGTTCCAGAACCGTCGAGCGTCGCGCTGATCGGCGTCGGCCTCCTCGGTCTGGTCGCTGCCGCCCGCCGTCGCCGTACGACGTGAGCGCCGTATCGGCCGACTGAAAACGCCCGCGCCAAAAGGCGCGGGCGTTTTTCGTTCTGGGTTCGTCTGGCTGTGCAAGGCAATCACGTGACCGACGACAAAGGCCCCGGGGAATCCCCGGGGCCTTCTCACACGGCCATCCCAGACGCTACCAGCGGTAGTGCGCGAACGCCTTGTTGGCTTCGGCCATGCGGTGCGTGTCTTCCTTCTTCTTGATCGCATTGCCTTCGCCACGGCTCGCGGCGAGCACTTCGGCCGCCAGCTTCTCGGCCATCGACTTCTCGTTGCGATCGCGAGAATACCCAATGAGCCAACGCATGGCGAGGGCGGAACGGCGATCCTGACGGACCTCGACCGGCACCTGGTACGTGGCACCACCGACGCGGCGGCTCTTCACTTCGACCACCGGCTTGAGGTTGTTCAACGCCTGCTTGAACACGCCCACGCCCGGCTGGCTGGTCTTGGCTTCGACGATGTCCATCGCGCCGTAGAAGATGCCTTCGGCGGTGGACTTCTTGCCCTGAATCATCAGGTTGTTGATGAACTTCGAGACGGTCTGGCTGTCGTAGCGAGCGTCAGGAAGGATGATGCGCTTTACGGCGCTTTTGCGGCGACTCACTTCTTCTTACCTCCCTTGGCGGCTGCAGCAGCCGCGGCGCCCTTTTTGGGACGCTTGGTGCCGTACTTCGAACGGCTCTGGTTGCGACCGTTGACGCCCGATGCGTCAAGCGTGCCGCGAACGATGTGATAACGCACGCCGGGAAGGTCCTTCACACGACCACCACGCACGAGCACGATCGAGTGCTCCTGCAGGTTGTGTCCTTCGCCGGGAATGTAGGCCGTCACCTCGAGCTGGTTCGTTAGACGAACACGCGCAACCTTGCGCAGCGCCGAGTTGGGCTTCTTGGGCGTCGTGGTGTAGACGCGGGTGCACACGCCACGCTTGAACGGATTGCTCTTGAGCGCGGGCGCCTTGGACTTCTCCACCACGTCCTTACGGGCGCGGCGAACCAGCTGATTGATCGTAGGCATTCTAGGATGGTTGCCCGGACGGCCTGACCGGCCGGGTGTTCGAACTCCGACATCTACGTGGATCGCCGCGTCCAGCAGTGCTGGATGCTGCGGCGGCACGGAACAGAACCCTAAGCTTAGTCCGGGTCGGCGGGCGGGTCAACCGGGTCCGGGTACCGAGAAGGGCTACTTGGCGGCCACTTTGGCTTTCACGAGGTCGGCGATCCGCTTCTCCAGGGCGCCCATCGAAGAGCAGCGCACGTCGCTGCTGGCGGCCGTGGTGGCGTTCTTCCCCGTCCCCTCGAGCGTGGTCTGAACGACACTGCCCCCGGCGTCGCTCGGGATGATGCGCGACTTCACGGTCAGCAGCAGCTGGTACGTTTCCGCGTTGGGCATCCCGGAGTCCCCACCACAGTCCAGCGCGCGCATCGTCGGCACATCGCCGATGCGTCGACGGACGCGGTACGCGCTGTTGCCGATCGTCCGCGCCTGCTGGTTCAAATCGGTCACCGGGATGTTCAGCGTGGCGTACACCTCCTGCAGCGCAGCCCACGCTTTCTCGACGGGCGCGTTGATCAGCGCGCTGTTCACCTCGGTCGTCGACACCATGTTGAGTCCCCGGGCGGCCCCCTGCGCGTTCTGAATCACCGCCGTCTGCACACTGCTGCCACCGAAATCTCCAGTCTTGCTGGCGGACGTACTGGCGCACCCCGACACGCCGACCAGCAGCGCGGCGGCGGACAGTGCCACCGGAACACCGAGCCGGGCGCACCGGCGCATCGCGAGCACCCCTTCCGACTTCGACATTGGAGACTCCGCGGCATTGCTGCCGGCTCGTTGTGGTGTCTTAACAGCAGGACCCGGATAACGTACGTGAGGGTAGGAAGGTGCGCCAACCCCGCCCCGAGGCACCGCCGGTGGTAGAATGGAGCGTGACGCGCAGTGACCACGCCGGACCATTGGTTTTCCGTGAGAGTCCCGTGAGCGACTTCCCAGCCCGACTTCAACGCGCCCTCGACGGCGAGTTCCTTCTCGAACGGGAACTCGGCGGCGCAGGTATGTCCCGTGTCTTCGTGGCCACGGAGCGCGCACTGCAGCGGCGCGTCGTGGTGAAGGTCCTCCCTCCCGAGTTGGCGGCCGGCGTCAACGTGGAGCGCTTCCGCCGCGAGATTCAGCTGGCCGCACAGCTACAGCACCCGCACATCGTGCCAGTGCTCGCCGCCGGTGATGATGACGGGCTGCTGTGGTTCACCATGCCGTATATCGAGGGTGAGTCCCTGCGCGGCACGCTCGCCACCGCGACGCGACGCGCACCACGCGACGTCGTGCGGATCCTGCATGACGTCACCGACGCGCTCGCCTACGCGCACGAGCGCGGCGTGGTCCATCGCGACATCAAGCCCGACAATATCCTCACGTCAGGGATGCATGCGCTGGTCACCGACTTCGGCGTGGCGAAGGCGCTCAGTGCGTCGATTCCTGTGCACGGAGGCACGACCACCGGCATGGCGATCGGGACACCCGCGTACATGGCGCCGGAGCAGCTGGCAGCCGACCCTGCGGCCGATCACCGTGTCGACATCTATGCGACCGGGCTACTGGCCTACGAGCTACTCACGGGCAGCTCTCCCTTCATCGGCACCTCTCCGCAGGCCACGCTGGCCGCGCAGCTCACGCACACGCCGCCGGCGCCGCATCTCTCGTACGCCGACATTCCCGAGCCGTTCTCGCGGCTGATCATGCAGTGCTTGGAGAAGGACGCGAACAAGCGCCCAGCGTCGGCGCGGGCGCTCTTGGCGGCGCTCGATGCGCTGCCGCCGATGTCGAGCGGCCCAGCCCTGCCGATCCGCCGGGCACGGGCGAAGGCCAGCGCGCGCGCGGCCATGCTCGTGGGCGGCATCGCGGTCGCCATCGGTGCCTATGTGGCCGCCCAGCGCGTTCAAAGCGGCCAACGCACCCTCACCCTTGCCTCGACCGATGCCATGCCGGACGCGCGCGATGTGGGCCCGGGGGGCGACCGCTCGCGCACCATGTCGGCCACGCTGTCCGACACCGGCGCCGCCCGCGTGGATACGGTGTATCGCAACGTGACGGATGACGCGATTCCCCTGCCCGTCACGGTCGTGCTCACGCGCGCCGAATCCTTGGCCATCGCCGTCGCAGTGACCAAACGGCAGGCGGCGACGGCCGCCGTGCAACGCAGCGCGTCACCCACGGCGACCGACGCCCCCACCGTCGCGCAGCCTGGCATGTCCGCCCCGACCAGCGAAACGCGGATCATCGTGCGTAACGCCAACGGGGTCACGACCTCGGTGGACCGTGAACTCCTCCTGGCCGAAGTCGGACGCATCTTCGCAGACTCCATGGCGCGGGCGCTGCTGCAGATGGACAGCGCGATGCGGCGCCTGCCGCAGACGGCGCGGGTGGATGTCCCGCGTGCGCCGATGACGCTGACGCCAATGATGGCACCGCCCTCGGACGGACGGGTGCGCGTGGTCGTGACCAACTACGCGAACACGACGGGCAAGCGCGAGTTCACCACGGTCACGCGCGAGGTCGCCCGTCAGGTGCGGGCGGCCTTATCGAGCGAGAAGTACGACGTGGTCTCCGACGCACTCACCGAGCGCGCCACGCGCAACATGCCCGATCGCATGAGCGTGGGGTGGGGGCTGCGCGCCGACTTTGTCGTGAGCGGCATGATCAGCACACGCGGCGATTCCGTGGTCGTGCTCTCGATCTTCACCGACGTCCGCGACGGGCGATTTACGCGGATGGCCGAAGCGCTGGCGCCCGTGGCGGATCCCAAACGGGCGTTCCCGATCGCGGCCACGCAAGTGAATGCGTGGCTGGACACGGCGAAAGCGAATCGCGGACGCAGGCCGCGGGGACTGCAACTCGACTGACTGGCGACTGGCCACTCGGTACTCGCAACTCGGTACTCGCCGCACAGTACGCTGTGGTCGGAGTTCTGGCTCCAGACTGCTTATAGTGGTCAGAATTCAGCAACGACAGTCCACAGTACCGAGCGGGTTTGATGGTGCGTGGGGATGGTATGGCGTGCGCACGTTTGGTCACGCACTTGTCGACGAGGATCGTATGCTCGCCCAATGCCGAACAATCCGAATAACCTCGTGGTGCTCGCGCGGTCGCGCGCGTTTGCGGTTGACCTGCATCGCGCCGTCGAGCGGCGGGAGCGGCTCATTGGCAGAGCGTCGCCTGGCCTGCGCAATCAGATGCTGCGCGCATCGATGTCGATTCCGCTCAACATTGCCGAGGGCGCGGGAAAGGATACGCGCGCCGAGTTCGCGCAATTCGTAGGACACGCCATTGGGTCCGCCAATGAGGTCGAGCAGCAGATGCTCCTGGCGCAAGCGCTGGCGCTATTCGACGGCGAGATCGACCCACTGCTCGATGAGTGCCGCGAGATCCGCATGATGCTGTACGGATTGCGCAAACGCCTGCAGAGTATCGACTAGGAAACCCGCTCGACACTGCGGACTGTCGTTGCTGAATTCCGACCGCTATACCCAGTCAGATGCCTGGATTCAGGGCACTGAGTACTGAGTTGTGCGTTGTGAGTTTCGCGTTGTGAGTTTCGCGTTGTGAGTTTCGAGTGGTGAGTTTCGAGTGGTGAGTTTCGAGTGGTGAGTTTCGAGTGGTGAGTTTCGAGTTCCGCGTTGCCAGTGCCCAGACGCGAAAAGGGCGGCCCTTGCGGGCCGCCCTTTTCTGTCCGTCGTCAGCAACTACTCCAGATCCGGCATCGTAAACGCGCTCGGCTCGAATGCCGGCAGCAACGCGTCGAAGTTCGGCTCCAGGGCTTCCGGCAGCGGTTCCGGCTCGGGGAGCGCGTCCGATTCCACATCCACTTCCTGGTAACGGTACATGCCCGTACCGGCAGGGATGAGGTGACCGATGATGATGTTCTCCTTGAGACCCAGCAAGTCGTCGCGCGAGCCACGGATGGCCGCATCGGTGAGTACGCGGGTGGTTTCCTGGAAGGAAGCCGCCGACACGAACGACTGCGTGGTAAGCGAGGCCTTGGTGATGCCGAGGAGGAGCGGTTCGGCCGTGGCCGGACGAATCTTCGCCTTCTTGGCCGCATCGTTGCCCAGGCGGAAGGCGGCACGATCGACATGCTCGCCTTCGAGCATCTCGGTATCGCCGGATTCCACAATGCGCACCTTCTGCAGCATCTGCTTCACGATCACGCCAATGTGCTTGTCGTTGATCTTCACGCCCTGCAGGCGATAGACCTCCTGCACTTCGTTCAG
>CAIUOO010000368.1 GCA_903900795.1 uncultured Gemmatimonadota bacterium
CCACGTGGGCCACACCGACCCGTCGGCGACGGTCAGCGCGACACGGAACAGCAGGCGCGTGTCCTCCACGATGCCGGTGAGATCCCAGTCGGCCTTCACCTCGTCGGTGGGCTTGTGGTAATCGCGCGCGATGTAGTCGCCGCGCACCTTCGCCTCGTAGCCGGCGGGTTTGTCGAGATAGCCGGTGCCGGGAAAGAGGAACGAGAGCGCCGGCACGCCCTGACGTGCGAACTCGAAGTGATCGGCGCGATAGAAGTAGCCTTTCTCTGACTCCGGATCGGCCTTCACCGTGCGTCCGTCCTTCGCCGCTTCGCGCGCCAGCAGCGTTTCGAGCGACGTCTGTCCCACGCCGAGGCTCACGATGGACTTCGTGCGACCGAACGCGTTCATCGCGTCCATGTTGATGTCGGCGAGGGTCTGGTTGAGCGGATACAGCGGGTGCTGCCCGTACCAGCGCGAGCCGAGCAGTCCCTGCTCCTCCGCGGTCACGGCCAGGAAGATGATCGTGCGCTTGGGCGGCACCGCCAGCGCGCGGAACGCACGAGCCTGCGCCAACAGCCACGCGACCCCCGTCGCGTCGTCCAGCGCACCGTTGTAGATCGAGTCGCCGTTGATCGGGCGTCCAATACCATAGGCATCCCAGTGCGCCGACAGCACGACGTATTCCTGCTTCAGTATCGCGTCGGCACCATCCAACCGGGCCACTACGTTGCGCGACTGCACGCGGCGCACGCGATTGCGCACGGTGAACTGTGCGGAGCCACCCAGCATCACGGGCGCGAAGGCGCGTGTGCGGGCGACACGCTCAAGGGCTGCGAAGTCGTGGCCACCCGCGGCGAAGAGCCGCCGCGCGACCTCGAGTTGCATCCACCCTTCCACGGCGGCGTGCGCGGGCCCGTTGGCGATTTCGAACTTCTCCGTGGCGTTGCTTTGCACGGTGGTCCACGGATACCCGGCCGGGCCCGTCTGGTGCACCAGCACGACCGCTGCTGCGCCCTTGGCGGCCGCCTGCTCGTACTTGTACGTCCACCGGCCATAGTATGTCATGGCCTTACCGCGGAACATCGCCGTATCGAGCTGCGTGCTGTCACGCGCGTCGCGCACCGGCGGATCGCCGACGAGCATGACGACGACCTTTCCGCGCACGTCGACCCCCTTGAAATCATCCCAGCGATACTCGGGAGCTTCCACGCCATAGCCTACGAACACCATCTCGCTCAGGGCGACCGTAACGAGTGAGTCGGGACGGTGCGACCACACCACGATGTCCTCGAGCTGCGTGAGCGGGATGCGCGTCCCGTTCACCGTGGCGCTGGCGGAGACGGTCGACGTGGTGCCGACGAGGGGGACGGCCTGGATGTAGCTGCCATCCGGGTTGCCGGGTTTGAGCCCGATGCGCGTGAACTCGCGCTGGAGGAACGCTACCGACGAGTCTTCGCCGCGGGTGCCGGGCGCCCGCCCTTCGAACTGGTCCGAGGCCAGCGTGGCGATATCGCGCAGAATCTCCGGCGCGGTGATGCTGGCCTGTGCGCGGGCGAGATCGGCGGCGCGGCGCGGCGGGGCGCTCCGCTGTGCGGTGAGTGCCGGAGCCAGTGCGAGGAACGCCGCGACGGAAACACGCGAGAGGATATGCATGCGACGAACGGTAGCGCGTCCCATGGACCCGTGCACGGACCCGTGCACGCGGCGACGCGCGCAGGACTCGCCACGGCTGGGGTCGTGTCGGACGTATTCCCGATATGGCGCCCGCCGCCCTCGTGCTACTGTCATGCTGCGGGGCGGGACGGGGTTTCCGCACCGGATGCTTCTCCCAGGACGCTGGCGGGAGCGCGTGCCGTCGGAGTTCGACCGGCGGCACAGGTGGTGGGGTCGCTGGCCACCACTGATGTCCTGCTACGGTGGGACGCCTACGCCGGACCCGTCCGGCAAGGGGAAAAACGACGATGACGTCGGGTTCACGCCCGATTCGGACACCAGTTCTCGTTGTGTGTCAGCGGACGAATCCCCGCGCGGCGTGCGAAAGCACCCCCCGCGGGGATTCGTACATTCGGCAGACTGGAAAATCAGTCGCCGAACACCGCCGCGCCCTGGGGCGCCTGCTCGCTGCCGTAGCTCACCGAGCTCGGCGGCGCTGCAGCGCCAAGGCGCGTGGCCATGGCGAACCCACCGAAGGCGAGGAAGCACACGGCGATCGAGAGAATGGCGCGGTTGATAACCTTCATAGCGTGCGCCTCGTGGGCGTCATCGCAGAGTTCGTTCCACATAATCAGGTGCCGAGTGAAGCGTTCAGGGACGGAATCGGGACAGCGTGTGTCCAGTATCGGCGGGTGCACAGGCAAACGGGAGTGCCACCCTCATCACTCGCTGTGACAAACGGCTCGTCCCTCTCAGAGCGCAGGATGCCCGCGATTCGATCCCTTGGCGCGAGGGCGCGGATTCGCTGTAAACTTCCGCAGATGAACCCTCGTTTGCTCGTCCCCCTGCTCCTGCCGGCGCTTGCCGGCTTCGTGGTCAGCGCCTGTCGCCGCGACCGTCCCCAGCCGGTCGTGATGACCGTCGCCCGCGGCACCGCGCCCTCGTGGTCGGTTGAGGTACGCACCGATGGCATGCAGTTCACCCGGTTGGGTATCGACAGCAGCTATTACCC
>CAIUOO010000369.1 GCA_903900795.1 uncultured Gemmatimonadota bacterium
CTCGGGGGCGGTGGAGACGGAGTTGATCGCGATCATGTTCAGGTTCTGCGGCCACGTTTGCAGTGGCGCGGATTGCCCGACGATCGTGATCGATGCGCCCTCCGGTGTCCAGGCGAGGTCACGCATGGGTCGCGACTCGATGCGGTACACCAGGCGGGCCGAAGTCGGCGCGGTGGCTTCTTCCACGTAACCGGCCGCCCGCAGCAGGGCCGCGACGGTATCGATGGCCAGGTCGAAGCCCCTATTGCCGGGGAGCCGGAAGTAGCGCTGGACGTAGTCCACCGTCCGGAAGGCGCGGTCGCCACTGATGGCGCCCGATACCGCCCGAGTGATCGGGGCCATGGCGGGCGAGAGTGCTGGCGGCTTGGTGGCTGGCTTTCCCTGAGCGATGGCACCGGTGGAGGGTAGTGAACCGGCCAGCAGGGCGACGATGAACGGGACGACCGAGATGGCAGGCCGTGAGAAGCGAGGTGAATAGCGCATGCACGGATGTTCGGTCAAAACCTGCGCCCTGTCGAGTGCTAACTCGATGCGCTGATCACGAGAAATCGCGTCCAGTTGGCGGGCATATCTTCGATGTGGCGCGCGATGATGTCGAGATCGTAGCGCACAGCCGCTATCTCACTGGCCACGGCGCCCACGGTGCGATCGCCTCGTTCCGCCACCATCCGTGCGGCGCCAGCGGTGTCGTCATGCGGCGTGGGCACAAGCCAGCCATGTCGCGCAAAAAACAGGCGACACTGCGCGAGCGCTACGGTATGGCTGTGCACGTCGCGCAGTTCCGCCAGCGTGGCGCCACGCGGGGCCAGCAGACACAGATGAATCGGTACGCGTAACTCGGGGCGTTCCATGACCTCGATGTCGGCGGCGCGAAGCGCGTCGAGGGCGACCTTAACGGCCCCGACGATCGCGTTCTCGACGGGAATCACCGCGTGGTCCGCGTTGCCCCGGCGGACTGCGGCGATCGCGTCCGGAAAGGTGCGACAGGGCACCGGAACGGCGCCGGTCGGCCATTGCTGGCGGATGGCGAGCTCACTGAATGCACCCAACTCCCCCTGGAAGGCCACGCGCGGATTCATCGCGTCAACATACCATGCCTTTCTCTTTTGCTGTTCTTCGCGCCCTTCGCGGTCTTCGCGTCATTGCAGTTGCTGTTAGCGAACGACCAATCCGCCGCTTACCCGATCGGCTTGCGCTCCGACGGCGGAATGACCGCGCGGCCGATGGTGCCTTGATCGCTGCCGAACCAGATGGTGCGGGTGTTCTTGTCGAACACCATGTGACGCACCGTGTTCGGCGCGGCTTTTCCAACGGCGGTGGGCGTGGTGAACGTGTTCGTGCGCGGATCGAAGCCGACGAGTCGGTTGGGTTGCGTGCCCGTCTCCACGAACCAGAGGCGATCGGTGTCGTCGACTGTCATGGCGTAGGGCAGCGATGTGCTGCCGCCGGGCATGGGCCAGTCTTTCACGGCACCGCTCACGGGATCGAGACGGCCCAGATAGCCGCGCGAATAGTCCACGTACCACACGGCGCCGTCGCTGGTGAGGGCGATGCGACGACCGCGGGCCCGCTCTTCGGGCAACAGGTACTCGCGCACACGCATGCTGGTCGGATCGATCGTGCCGATCCTATTCACGCCGAACAGATTGAACCACGGACGCCCCTTGGCGTCGATCACGATCCCGTACGGGCGTGAACGCGGTGTGGACATCTTCATGATCGTCACCTTGCCTGTCTTCTTCACGAGGTGACCGACCATGTTGCTGTTCTGCAGCGTGAACCAGAGGTTGCCCTGTTGGTCGAAGGCAATCGTGTGTGGATCCTTGGCGTCGGGGTCGGGCATGGCATAACGGGTGATCGCCCCCGTTTTCCCATCGATCTTGCCGATCATGCCGTTGCGATTGCCGGTGTACCAGGCGTCGCCGTCTTTATCGACCGAGACCGTGTGCGGAAACGTGCCGGCATCGATCTCGAGCTTGGTAAAGGCGCCGCTCTTGGGATCGAGGCGCGCTACATAGTTGCCCTCCTGGCCCACGAACCACACGCGACCCTGGGCATCGAGCGAGGGATCGCGAGGGCGTGTGTCGGCCCACGGCACGTTCCACTCGGTCACGGCGGCGGTGTCTACCGCACCCTTCTGCGCGAGCAGCGCCGACGGGGCCCAGGCTGCGCCGATGATCGTGGAAAAGAGCGCCAGGCGTGGAACGACTCGGAATCGGGAATTCATACGAGCTCTCCTGAAACGGATGCCAACCGTGGCAGCGACACGCAGAAGCAGGCGCCGGTGCTCCGATCTGTCGAAGGACGTAGGTCAATATGCCCGCCGTGCGCATGGGCGATAGCCTGTGCGATCGAGAGGCCGAGCCCGGCACCACCACCGTGACCGCTGGCGCCGTCGGCTGGCTGGGACGACGCGCCGTGGACGAAACGCTCGAAGAGCCGATCGCGAAGTGCCACCGGCACGCCCGGTCCCTCGTCTTGCACATCGATCTGCACGCGTTGATCGGTGGCCTCGACGCGCACGTGGACCGTGCTGCCCGACGGCGCATGCTTGAGCGCATTGTCGAGCAGATTCAGCACGAGGCGATGCAGCAGCACGCGGTCCCCATGAACACGCACATCGCCGGCGCCGGCGTCCGACACCTGCAGCGTGACTCCTCGCGACTCGGCCAGTGATCGCACGCTGCGCGCAGCCGTTGCCACCAGCTCGGTGAGCGCGACCTCGCGATGCTCGCCGATTGGATTGCCGGCATCGACCCGCGCGAGCAGGAACAGATCGTCCACGATTCGTGAGAGTCGCACCGATTCTTCCCGGATCACGTGGAGCGCTTCGCGATACTCCGACTCGTCACGTGTGCTCCGACGCAGCGTGACGTCAGCCTCACCGCGAATGATGGCGATGGGCGTGCGCAGTTCGTGCGACGCATCGGCCACGAATTGTCGCTGGGTACGAAAGGCGTCGCCGACCCGGCCCAACAGCCCGTTCATGATCTGCGCGAGACGGCCGAGCTCATCGTGCGGATTCACGACCGGCAGCCGATCGTCGAGATCGGCCGCCGTGATGCTGGCGGTGCGCGTGGTCATCGCGTCGAGCGGGGCGAGGCTGCGACGGGCCAGCGCGTAGCCGGCAATCACCGAGGCCAGCAGGGCGAGGGGAATCGCCAGCAGCAGGGTGTTGCGTACGGCGCGCAGCAACAGGCGGTTGTCTTCGAGCGAGTGCAGCACCGTCACGAGCAACGCCGGTTCACCAGGATCCTGCGCCATGGGGGCGAGGCGCGTCACGCCGGCGCGCCATTCGATTCCACGCATGCGGACCGAGCCGAGGGCGACCCGTCGCTCATCGGCGATCTCGACGGCGCGCGTTTGCACGATATCGCGCATCAGTGCACGCACTTCGTCCGGCAGCAGCACCGTCTCGTCGATGCGCGTGCGTGACGGTCCGGGCTGACGGGCCGCCATCAACTGCGCACCTTCATCGGCGATGAAGACTTCGAGATCGCCCACGCGCAGTTCGCGCAGCACCGCCTGCTCCGTCGCACCGCGCACTTCTTCGACATCGCCGCGCGCGTACGCTGCCGACCGTTCGGCCCGAATCGCGCCGGCGACGACCAGGGCGGATTCGCGCACCGCGGCGTCGGTGCGCTGCTGCAGCGTGCTGGTGAGCGTGACCCAGCCGGCAAAGGCGAAGGTGCCGAGGACCAGAGCGAGCACGCTCGCGTTCCAGAGCGTGAGGCGCATGCGGATCGAGAGGCGCATGACGCGCGGTGTCCGACCGGTCACGTGGGTGCGACGTCGGAGAGCAAATAGCCGGCGCCGCGACGGGTGTGGATGAGCGGCGTCCACGGCGCGCGATCAATCTTGCCGCGCAATCGGTTCACGTACACTTCGACGGCGTTGGTGAACGGATCATGATTGTCGTCCCAGACATGGGCCACGATGTCGGCGCGCGAGACCACGGTGCCGACGCGTCGCGCGAACAGCTCGAGCAGGGCGAATTCTTTGGCCGTGAGGGCGATCGCGACGCCGGACCGCGACACGGTGTGCGACTGCAGATCGATCTCGCAATCGCCGACCCGCACCAGCATCGCCTGCAGCGCTTCGGGACGTCGCAGCAGCGCCCGAACGCGGGCGAGCAGTTCGCCGAAGTCGAACGGCTTGGTGAGATAGTCGTCAGCGCCGTGATCGAGGCCGGCGATGCGATCGGCGACCGCATCGCGCGAGGTCAGCATGAGCACGGGGGTTCGCAGGTGGCGCGCGCGCAGCGTGGACACCACGCCGAAGCCGTCGACGCCGGGCAGCATGACGTCGAGGATGATCGCGTCGTACGGGTTCACGACGGCTTGCACGATAGCGTCCGGCCCGTTCTCGCACACATCCACGGCGTACGCCTCTTCGCGGAGACCGCGGGCGATCAGCCGCGCGAGGCGGGGATCATCTTCGACGACCAGCAGGCGCATGGTTGGTCAGGTCGGAGAAGGCTTGGTCTGTCGCAGCGCGACGCGGGTGCGGGCCTTCTCTGTCGGTCGCCGCCGGAACCAGCTGGCCACGAGATAGAACTCGTCGAGATCGTGGGTGGGGATGTCGGCTCCCGACGGATCGGGGCCCTTGAACACCTTGGCCGCCAGCTCGCGAAAGGCGGCGCGCTCCTCGGGCGTTTTGGGCGCCGGCACTTCGGCCCGCACGGTGCCGCGGCGTACGAGGTAGACCCATTCCTGCTCACCGGGCCCCACGGCGTGGTAGCGGAAGGTGAGGCGGTCCACGTTGGCGTGAAAGTTCTGCACGCGTTGGTGCAGCCAGCTCACCAGCGCGAGGCGATCGCGAATCACCGCCGCGCGCTCGAACGCGAGCTGTTCAGCCGCCGCGTGCATGGCTGCTTCGAGCGTGCGCACTGGCGCGTCGCTTCGGCCGTCGAGAAAGGCGCGCACGGCTCTCGCGGCGTCCCGATACGGCTGCGAGGCGCCCGCCCCGATGCACGGACCAGCGCAGGTCCCAAGATCATGGCGCAGGCAGCCGGGGGCGCGGGTGCGACTCGCGCCGCGCTTCGGCTGCGAGGTCGGATCGTCGTCGAACCACAGCGTACTGCCGCGGCTCGCGGCGCTGCCGGTGATACGCACCACGTCATCGTGCACGCAATCGCGGAGACCGGTGCCTTCGGCCAGCGCCCGGACCGCCTCGCGAAGCTGCGCGACCCGGCGGAACGGCCCGAAGAGCGCGATCGCGCCGGGATCGTCGGACCGGGCCACCACGCGCAGTCCCGGTACCGTGCCGCCGGTGAGTGCGACGTAGGCGCGCGGCCACTCGTCCTGCACCATCATGGAGTTGAAGTGCGGGCGATACTGCTTGATGAGCCGCAGCTCGCGCAGCAGCGCGCCGAACTCGGTGTTGGTGTACTCCCACTCGATCTGAAAGGCGTGGCGCAGAATGCGCGCGCCCTTGTCGCGCCCCTTCGCGCGGAAGTATGACATCAGTCGGGTGCGCAGCACGCGCGACTGCCCCACGTAAATCACCGCGCCGCTGGGCCCAAGCATGCGATACACGCCGGGTCGGTTTTCGCAGCCTTCCCGGACGAGCGCGCGCAACTGCTTGCGATGCGTCGGGGTCGATTGCGGCGGTCGAGCGTGCAGGCGGGTGCGCTGCGGGGCGGGCGTGTCCACCCGTGCAAGCTAGAGTGCGCGACGCCCGTTCAGCAACGTGCCACGGCTGCGCACGGTGCTACGGGTGCGCACGGTGCTGCGGCGCGAACGTGTTGTCGTACGCCAGCCCCTCGCGGAACGCCGCCGCCTGCGTGCGGATCTGCACCAGTTCCGGCTCGGCGATGTTCTTCACGTGCACGAACATCATGCGCATGCGCGGATGATTGGCGAAGCGCGCCTGATGCGACGCCAGAAAATCCCAGTACAGCACATTCACCGGACAGGCATCGGGACCCGTGCGCTGCTTTACGTCGTAGCGGCAACTCCCGCAGTAGTTGCTCATGCGATTGATGTACGCCCCCGATGCCACGTACGGCTTGGAGGCGAGGGCGCCGCCGTCGCCCCACGTGCCCATCCCGACCACGTTGGGGAGTTCGACCCACTCGTAGGCATCGGTGAACGCGCTCCAGTACCAGCGCGAGAGGGCGGCCGGCTCCACGCCGATCAGGGTGGCGATGTTGCACTGCACCATGAGGCGGGCGATGTGATGCACGCGCCCGTGATCGCGCACCTGCCGGACGGTGTCGGCGAGGCAGCGCATCTCGCAGGGCGCGCCGGTGGCTTGTGTCTCGTCGTAGGCCTCGCCATCGGGGGCCCAGAACCAGCGCGGCAGCTCGCGCGTGGCGTTCAAGGCGTTGGCGGTGCGCAGACCGGGCATGAGGTGCCAGTACATGCCGCGGATGTACTCGCGCCACCCCAGGATCTGCCGGATGAAGCCTTCGGC
>CAIUOO010000370.1 GCA_903900795.1 uncultured Gemmatimonadota bacterium
ATTTTCATCGCGGCGGCCATCTATGTGGTGGTGGGTTCGGTCATCTCGAATCCCGGCAATGCGGCGCGCGGCGCGGGACTCCTCGCGCTGGGGGTGCCCGTGTACCTGTACTGGAACGGGCGCCGCACCGCGCCGCGACCGTCGGCCACGCCGTGACCGCGAGGCCACCCGTGACCGAGAGCGCGCGCGTGTCGGCGCTGTACGTGCATCCACTCAAGTCGGCGGCTGGCATTCGCGTGCAGGAGATCACGCTCGACGCGCGCGGCGCCGCCGGTGACCGGCGCTGGGTGCTCGCGGACGCCGACGCGAACGGCGACGCGGACGGCGACATGATCACGGCGCGCGAGACGCATCGGTTGGTGTTGATTCGTCCGTCGTTTCTCACAGAGGGTAGGAACGGCGGCCTCCGGCTTACGGCGCCCGGACTGCCACCGCTCGACGTACCGCTCGACACGATCGATCTCGCCGCGCCCACGCGGCTGGTCCGCGTGTGGGATGACGACGTGGTGGCGTACGATGCCGGTGACGTGCCCGCCGCCTGGTGTACGGCCGCCGTCGGCCGCCCGTGCAGACTCCTGCGGCTCGCCGACGTGGATCGCCGGCCGCTCGCACCGCGTTTCGCGGGCTCGATCGACCCGGAGTCCCGCTATGTCGCCATGTCCGACGGCGCGCCCCTGCTGCTGCTCGGCATGGCCAGCGTGGATGCCCTGAACGCGCGTCTGGTCGAGCGCGGTCACGCCGAGGTGATGGACCCGCGACGGTTCCGCGCGAACATCCTGATCACCGGAACGCTCCCACACGACGAGGACACGTGGCGCGATATCCGGATCGGTGACGTGTCACTGAGTGTCGGGTCGGCCTGCACCCGTTGCGTGCTCACGACCGTCGATCCTGATACGGCGGAAAGCGGTCAGGAACCACTGCGCACCTTCGCGCAGTATCGTCGCGCCGACGGCGGCGTGATCTTCGGCATGAACACCACGCATCGCGAGCCCGGGGTGATCCGGGTGGGCGATGCGGTTCAGGTCGTCAGTCTGCGCTAGGTACGTCGCCCGACAGGTACTCGGCGACGGCGGCAATCGTGATCGGATCGCGAAGAATCCGCCGGTGCCCCACATGCTCTACCGGCAGCAGGGTCGAACCGGGCCAGAAGCCCGCGATCCGTTGCGCATCGGCGAAGGGGACTTCCTTGTCGTCGAGCGCATGCACCACCAGCGCCGGGACCGTGACCGATCGCAGCGCGCCCTCGATGTCATCGGTGCGATAGCCGCGCGCGGTAATGCGCCGTCGGACGTCGTGTACGAAGTGCGCGGTGGCCCGTGGCGACAGCTGCATGGCGGCCGAAAAGCGGTGCAACACATCATGCAGCGACGACGGGCTGGCAATGATCGCCGCCCGAGTTAATGAAAGTCCGGCCGCGAGGGCCAGCGCGATGCTGCCGCCACCCATGGAGTGACCGACCGCGGCGTGCAGGGGGCCGAAGCGCGCGCTGACCTCGATCAACGCCTCGGCAAACCGGTAGGGGTCGGACTCCTTCCCCCGCGAATGGCCGTGCCCTGGCGCATCGATGGCAATCACGTGGAAGCCGCGCGCGAGCAGGGCAGGGGCCATGGCGGCGAACTGCGTGGCCCGTCCTTCCCAACCGTGGATGAGCGCCACCGTCGGGCCGTCGCCGGCCCGCAGCACCGAGAGGCCACTCGGAAGGCGCTCGCGCGTGGCGGTGGCCTCGAACGGCAGCTCCCATTCTCGCGGCGCAAACTTGCGTGGCGTCGAGAAGATCCGACGGCTTAGCCGCGAGGCCAGCGACGGGGCAACGCGGCCGAGGGTGCGGTTCGCCCCGCGGATGATACGGATGCCGGCAGGGATGTCGTTGGCCATGCAGGAAGTATCGCTGACATGCACGAAGGGCGGCCACCTGTCGGCGACCGCCCTTCGCGTTTCAATGCCTGTGAACAGCTCCCGGGGAGGGACTCGAACCCCCGACAGGGTGATTGACAGGGATTTCTCAGCCCGGACGGAGAGCCTCCGTATCGCGTGTGTCGGCTCCCGATCGATGAACCCTCTGCTGGTGAGGCATCCGGAAACCACACGTGATCATCGGCCGCGTGTCGCTAGGTGATCGGACCGGCACGAAACGAGCCATGCCGTCGCGATCACCCGAGCCGGCGGCGGGAGCAGAAGGCAAGTCCGACGAGACCGCTGGCAAGGAGGGCATAGCTCGAGGGTTCTGGGACGACGCTCTCCAAGGCTGCGACGCGCACATTCATGCCACCAGAGTTGTCCCAGTAGCACGGCTGACCGTTGGGGCAAAAGTCTTGAATGAAGAGGCGAAGTGTCGCTGGGGCAGCGAGGTCCAGCGTGAACGGAGCCAACGCGTTGACGCCCGCCAACGCCGGTGTCGCGAAAAAATCCGACGTAAAGGACGGCGCACTCCACGGGCGCAGCGTGCCGTCCAGTCCGTACTGATTTACAGGGTCCCCGTTGACGGTGTAGTAAAGCCGGAGCGGCAATTGGCGCCGTTGCCGTCGCAGTCCTCCGGCGTGGTATTCCACGGCGACCAACCACCGTCGCTCACACCCACTCGCCACAGCCCAGCGAGGAGCGAGACCTCCACGGTGTTCGGAGGATTCGACGTCGCGGAGAGGTAGTAGGTACCGGCTTGTGCGTGAGCGGTCCGAGGGCTGCCGGCGACGGCGACCGAGCCGACGGCCGCGAGCAGCGCGAGCGTGAAGCGATTGAACATTATGAGCCCGATGCAAAGCGGAATGTGCCGTCGGTCATGGCTGACGTGCTGCCGACAGCAATGGAAAGCTCAACATTGCGGTGGTCCGTCATATCGGTGTCAATCGCACCGCGCTTGGGAGGAGAAACGCGGTGGTCGGCGCAGTGCGAGCGAGGCAGGCCGTCGCGCACGTGCTTTGGTACGCCGTGGCCCAGGTGTGGCCGACGGGACGGTCGCGACGCTTCGCCTATGGTGTTCTCGCCACTCATGTGAGGCGGAGACGCAGTGGGTGGCACTCTATCGCGATAGAGTGCCTGTGGTCCAGCGTTCGGTATCCCCATACGCAGCTGGCGTTTGACGGTCGGCGCAGGGGCTTTGACGCTAGCTCAACTGCACGGCACGAGTCTCGCTCGCCAGCACGCTCATGCCCGCCTCCTGCACCGTTGCGATCGGTTGAAGCTGGCGACGGCCTGCGAAGGCTTACGAGTCTTGTTTATTTCTCAACTGGGGCGATTGAAATGGACTTCCGATTCCGATCTGGCCGGTTCCTTCTTGCAGCATTGATGCTGGGGATCGTTGCACCTCCTGCTGCCTCGGCTCAGATCACTGCCAGCGGTCCACTGAACGTCAACGTAGTGCGGGAGCAGAGTACGAATTGTTTCGGATGCTCCGGATCTGTAAGCGTGTTCAGTTCGAACGACTTCACGTTTTTCTGGTGGTTCACCGGCGGGATGTGGCGGGCGAGCGTAACCGCTGGGACGCAGGGTGGCATTACGCCTGCTGTCGGTCGCTTAGCCAAGCGTTTTGATGCTGCGGAGCAAATTTCCGACGCGGGCAACTTCGGGTCGGGGCTCTCGTATGACTTAGGACAGTACTATCCAACCGAGTTCCTCTCGTCGGGCTTTTTTGGTGGGCAGGAGGGCTATTTGGGCATCTCTGGTGCGTGTCCCGGCGGCATTTGCTTGGGATGGATTCGGGTATCAGCACCACTCTATGCCTACACGGGGGATTCTATTTCGGTTCTTGGGTGGGCTTATAACTCGACTCCGGGCGCGCCGATCTTGGCTGGACAGTCCACGGTGGTCCCCGAGCCGTCCACCTACGCGCTGATGGCCGCTGGCCTCGCCAGCATCGGGATCGCTGCGTGCCGTCGCCGGTCGTCGAAAGAGTCGTAGGTATCTCCCTAGAGCGCTCTCCTCCGCATCCTGTGCGACATCGCTTGCAGTCTGTCGACTGCGCTCAGGCCGACATCCCCGTTGTCCGTCTGCAAGATCAGCGTCTTTCTGCAGGGTGCCTAACCATCTGCCGGAATCACCCGCGGTATTGCCGCCACGCCGCCACCACTAATCCAGCCGCGCCGGACCCTACGCCCGGCTCGAGATCCACACCGAAACGCGCGCCAGCACACTGGTGGGGCGTTCGTGCGTTCGGTTAGGCGTGGGGGCTGGTAGAGCGGGTTGGCAGGTACGGCGGCGCTGGACTGCGGGGAGCGTGTAGCCCCCGAGTAGCACCAAACGAAAAACGGCCACCGATTCCTCGGTGGCCGTTTTGCGTAACTCCTTGATCTCCAAAAGCTCCCGGGGAGGGACTCGAACCCCCGACAGGGTGATTAACAGTCACCTGCTCTACCTGGCTGAGCTACCCGGGAATATCGACGGCCGTCGCCGCCGTCTCACACAACCGCGAACGGCCATGCGAGAGCCTCATAGTATCGTCTCCCCGCCCCACTGAGTCAAGCGGGGAGCACCGTCTTGAGCCACCGCCCCGTGTGCGACGCCGCCACCTGCACGATCTCCTCCGGCCGACCCATCGCCACCAGATGCCCGCCGCCGTCGCCGCCGTCGGGGCCCATGTCCACGATCCAGTCGGCCAGCTTGATGACATCGAGGTTGTGCTCGATGAGCACCAGCGTGTGTCCCTGATCCAGCAGCCGCTCGAACACCTGCGCCAGCTTGCGGATGTCCTCGAGGTGCAGCCCCGTCGTGGGCTCGTCGAGCACGTACAACTTCCGGGCGCCGCCGCGGGCCGTGAGCGCGAGCTCGCGGGCAATCTTCAACCGCTGCGCCTCACCGCCCGAGAGCGTGGTCGCCGGCTGCCCCAGGCGCAGGTACCCCAGCCCCACCTGCTGCACGTGCCACAGCGCCTGCGCCAGCTTGTCCTCGCGGGGGAAGAACTTGATCGCTTCGTCCACCGTGAGCTCGAGCACGTCGGCGATGTGTTTGCCGCGCACCCGCACCTCGAGCACGTCGGGCTTGAAGCGCTTGCCGCCGCACCCGTCGCAGGGCACGAACACGTCGGCCATGAACACCATCTCCACCTCGATCGCCCCCGCGCCTTCACACTGCTCGCAGCGTCCACCGGCCACGTTGAACGAAAAGTGCCCGGGCCCGTAGCCCCGCGTTTTCGACAGCGGCATCTCGGCAAACAGCTTCCGGATTTCGTCGTACGCTTTCACGTACGTCACGGG
>CAIUOO010000371.1 GCA_903900795.1 uncultured Gemmatimonadota bacterium
GACTACGCGCCGTACGTCTACATGACCACCGACTTCGGGAAGACGTGGACCAGCATCCGCGGCGATCTCCCCGACCGCGCGTGGTGGACGCACGTGATCCGCGAGGATCCCAAAAACCGCAACCTGCTCTACCTCGGCACCGAGGCCGGCGTGTGGGCCAGCTGGGATCGCGGTGCACACTGGCATTCGCTGCGTGGACGCCTCCCCGTCACCCCCGTGCGCGATATCCAGATCCATCCGCGCGACAACGATCTCATCGTCGCCACGCACGGCCGCGGGCTGTACATCCTCGACGACCTCGCCCCGTTCCAGCAGCTCGGACAAGTACTCACCGCCGACGCGGCGCTCTTCGACCTGCGCCCGGCCATCAAGTGGACCTCGTGGAACCGCGACGGCAATCTCGGCCAGCGCACGTACGCCGGCGAGAACCCGCCCACGGGTGCGATGATCTCGTACTACCTGAAAACGCAGCCGGCCGGTGAAGTGAACGTGGAAGTGGCCGACGCGACCGGTCGCGTGGTGCGCCGCTTCCGCCGCGTCCCCGACGAGGCCGGTGTGCAGCGCATCGTGTGGGATCTGCGCGAAGAGGCGGCCCCGGGTGCCGGCGGTGGTGGCCGCGGCAATCGCGGCGCCGTGGAAGCCGCGGCGCCCACGGACACGTCGCTGGCCGGACTGCGCGAGCGTCGTCGTGCGGCGGCGCAGAACCGCGAAGCTGGCGGTGGCGGCGAAGAAAACTTCTTCGGGCCGGCCTCCGCCTGGGCCGTCCCCGGCACCTACACCGTCACGCTCGTGGTGAACGGTCAGCGGTATGCCAAGCCGGTCGTGGTGCAGAACGATCCGCGCATCGAGATGACCGCCACGCAGGTGGCCGAGCAGTTCGAGGCGGCCAAGGGCGTCGAGGCCACGCAATCACGCATCGCCCGCGTGATTGCCGGCGTGGACGATCTCTCGCGGCAGCTCACCGCCGTGCAGGGCGCCCTGCGTGCGGCACCCGGCGTAACCAACGGCGCGGCGGCGCTCACCGAAATCGGCGGCGCGTTGCGCGACCTCCGCCACTTCCGCGACTCCGTGCTCGCCCGGCCGCTGGCTGGGCTGGGGTACCGCCAGTATCCGCGACTGCGGGAAGAAGCCCAGACCGTGAGTGGCATGATCGCGCGGCCGCAGTGGCCGGTCACGGCCGGTGAGAAGCTGCGCGCCGGTGAGCTGGGTGTGGAAACGACCGATGCCCAGGGGCGCCTCGACGCGCTCACCCGCGAACGCATCGGCCGCATCAACGATCTGCTCAAGGGGTCACCGCACATCATCACGCCGGTCGCGGGACGCATCGTCCCGTAGTCACGGAGCACCAACCCGGTCGGCGGACATCGCCCCCGTCGACCGGAACCCGTCGTGCCGTGTAGGTTGGTCTGGATGAAAGTCATGATCTTCATCCAGTGGCCGGTGCAGGCGTGGTCCATTCCCGACGCGCAGGCCGACGCGCTCGTGGCGGCCTTCCCCGAGGTGGAGTTCGTGCGCGCCCGCACGCTCGACGAGGCCGGCCGCGCGATCGTCGATGTCGACATCTGCTTCGCCGCCATGCTCGCCCCGGCGATGATCGCCACCGCGCCACGGCTGCGCTGGGTGCATTCATCGGCGTCGGCGGTGCAGGGACTGCTCCCGCTCGCCGAGCTGGCCCAAGCGGGGGTGCAGCTCACGAACTCGCGCGGGGTGCAGGCCATCCCGATCGCCGAGCACGTGATGGGTGGCGTGCTGCAGCTGTCGCGACGGTTCGACCGCACGCTGCGCGCACAGCAGGAGCAGCAGTGGATTCAGCACGAGCTGTCGATACACTGGCCGTGGATGCTGCACGGCCGGCGCATGACGATCGTGGGGCTGGGCACGATCGGGCTCGAAGTCGCCAAGCGGGCGCACGCCTTCGGCATGCATATCACGGGTGTGCGTCGCCACGCCGACCGCGAGCGTCCGCCGTACGTGGATGCCGTGGTCGGTGCCGACCACCTCGATGACGCGCTCACCGGCTGCGATGTGGTGGTGCTGTCGGCACCGGGCACCGCCCACACGCAGCATCTGATCGGTGCGCCGCAGCTGGCGCGGCTCAACCGCGGCGCGGTGCTGGTGAATGTGGCGCGCGCCGGCATCGTAGATGGCGACGCGATGCAGGCGGCGCTGCACAGCGGGCAGCTGGGCGGCGCCGTGCTCGA
>CAIUOO010000372.1 GCA_903900795.1 uncultured Gemmatimonadota bacterium
CTGAACAACACGCCGATTGTCGCGATGCTGATCGCCCCAGTGACCGCCTCGGCCGAGCGGAGCGGGCAGAGCGTCTCGAAATTTCTCATGCCGCTGTCGTTTGCGGTGCTGCTGGGCGGAACGGTGACCCTGATCGGCACCTCCACCAATCTCGTGGTCTCGGGGTTGATGGAGCAGTCTGGCTACGCACCCATCGGCATGTTCGAGCTGACGCCCATCGGGCTGCCACTCGCCCTTGTCGGCGTACTGGCCATGGTGCGTCTCGTGCCCACGCTCCTCCCTCCGCGTCGCGGCATCAAGGAGCAGTTCAGCGCGGAGTTTCGCGAGTTCACGATCGAAATGGAGGTCGAGCGCAGCGGCCCGATCAGCGATCGGACCGTCGCGGAGGCCGGCCTGCGACACCTGCAAGGCGTCTTTCTGGGCTGGATACGCCGTGGCGACCGCGTGCTGTCGCCGGTCGCCCCCGACGAGGTGCTCCGCGCGGGTGACCGGCTCGGATTTGTCGGTGGCGTGGACCGCGTGATGGACCTGCAGGGCATGCCCGGGCTGCGCATCGCCGCCCACAAGCACATGCGTGGGCTCGATTCCGGCGAGCATCGGTTCCTCGAGGTCGTACTGGCCGCGATCTCGCCGCTCGTGGGTCGCACACTCAAGTCGGCCGACTTTCGTGAGGACTATCAAGCGACGGTGCTCGCCATTCATCGCTCGGGCGAGCGGATTGCGGGCAAGCTCGGCGACGTTACCCTCGCGGCGGGCGATACGTTGCTGCTGCTCACCGATCGGGGCTTTGCCGCACGCTGGCGTGACCGACGGGAGTTTCTGCTCGTCTCACAGCTGGATGGTGCGCTGCCGGTGAGCACGAAAAAGGCGTGGATCGTGCTCGGTATCACGGCGCTCATGATTGCCGGATCGGCGCTTGACGTGTTCCCGATTCTCGAAGGATCGCTGCTCGCGGCGATGATGATGGTGGCGACAGGGGTGCTCACGCCCAACGAAGCACGGAATGCGGTGGAGATCGATGTGGTGCTCATGATCGCCGCGTCATTCAGCATCGGGACGGCGATCGAGGCGTCGGGGTTAGCGGCGTTGGTGGCCGGGTGGATCGTGGCGCCCACCATGGCCGGAGGGCCGATCGCCGTGCTCGCCGCCATCGTGCTTGCCACACTGGCCGTGACGCAATTGATCACCAACAACGCGGCGGCGGTGCTCGTTTTTCCTATCGGGATGGCTGCCGCCAGCAGTATCGGGGCGGATCCTCGCGCGTTTGGCGTGGCGATTGCCGTCGCCGCGTCGGCGTCGTTCATGACACCGATTGGCTACCAAACCAATGCGATGGTGTTCGGTCCAGGCGGCTATCGCTTTGGTGATTATTCCCGGCTCGGTACACCGCTCACGCTGTGGGCGTTGTTCGGGACCGTCTTTCTTGTGGCGCTTCGCTGGGGGATGTGGTGATCTCGACGGAACAGCTGGGACAGGTCGCGCACGATGCCGGTGCGGCGATGCGTTCAGGTTATCAGGCGGCGATCCCGATCGCCGTGGAAGATGCGGACCCCGATGATCCGTTTACGACGCGCTCTTTGTCGCGGTCGGGGATCCGCACCTCGACTGGCTTTCGTTCCTCTCTCCAGGCGACGCACCATGAAGGCTGATGTCCGGGGTCATCTGTTCGCCCTCGAAAACGAATCCATCCACGTGCTGCGGGAAGTGGCCGCGCAGTTCGAGCGCCCGGTCCTGCTGTTCTCCGGTGGCAAGGACTCGATCGTGGTGGCGTGGCTCGCCCGCAAGGCTTTTTATCCGGCGCCGATTCCGTTTCCGCTGCTCCACATCGACACCGGGCACAATTTCGACGAAACGATCCGCTTTCGCGACGAATTCGCCACCTCGCTCGGGTGTGATCTGCGGGTGGCGTCCGTGCAGGACTCGATCGATCAGGGGCGGGTGACCGAAGAGACCGGGCCACTGGC
>CAIUOO010000373.1 GCA_903900795.1 uncultured Gemmatimonadota bacterium
GTGAACAACACAACAGCGATGCGTCGGTGCGTTGCGATGGCCCTTCTCGCGCCGATCGGCTTATCCGTGTTGGTTCCGTGCAATCGGTGTGATCCGTGTTCTGGCGGGTACGGTCTCGCCGAACCTCCACCGGCCGTGTCACGGACAGATCCCAAACAGCTAGAACACGGATCACACCGATCACACGGTAACAACACGGATAAGCCACAGCATTAGGCCGTAACCGGCACCAACCCCACCGGCTGACGCACGACCGCCTCCTCACTCTCCTCGAGCGCCGGCGCCAGCAGCTTGTACAGCACCGGCGTCACCAACCGTGCGATCAGCGTGCTCGACACCAGCCCGCCGATGATCACCCACGCCAGTGGCGAGTACAGCCCCGATCCCTGAAACGCGAGCGGGAGCAATCCACCGATCGCGGTCATGGTGGTGAGCACGATCGGCAGGAATCGGATCTCGCCGGCCTGTTGAATGGCGTCATCGAGACTCACTCCTTTTCGTCGCAGTTGGTCGGTGAAGTCCACCAACAGAATGCTGGTCTTGATCTCGATGCCCACCAGCGCCACGAAGCCGATCATCGCCGTGAACGACAGCGTGTAGCCACTGAGCAGCAGCGCCACGATACCACCCACAAGCCCTAACGGAATCACCGACGCCACCACCAGCGTGGTGCGGAAGTCGCGGAACTCGAGCACGAGAATGGCGAGAATGGCAAACACCGCCACGATGATCGCGCCGCCGATGCCGCCGAAGCTTTCCTCGCGGCTCTCGATCTCGCCGGCCGGGTGCATTACGTAGCCCACGGGCAAGGCGATGGAGTCGAGCGCCGCCATCACCTGCTTGGTGACGGCGTCGGTGTTGAACCCCGAACGCACGTAGCTCGTGATCGTCACCGAGCGCTGACGGTTCACATGATCGATCGTGGTCGGCGACGCACTGAAGCGCATGGATGCGATCTGCGACAGCGGAATCATCGCTCCCGTCACGCTGCTCACCTGGATGCGATCGAGTGCCTCGGGCGCCGGGCGGCCAGTGTGCGCAATACGCACCATGAGCGGATACTCGTCGCCGTTGGCGGCGCGGATCTTCCCCGCCTCCAGCCCCGCTATCCCTAACCGCAGCGTGCGCTCCACTTCCACGCTTGGAATCCCCAGCAAGCCCGCCTTCTGCTTGTCGACCACCAGCGTGAGGTCCGAACGCCGTAGCCGCACGGGGTTGTTCACGTACTGGGTACCTGCCGTGCGCTTGAATACGGCATCGTACTGCGCGGCGATCCGCTGCAGCGTATCGAGGCTCGTGCCTTCAATGCGCATGGCAATCGGGGCGTCGATGGGAGGTCCGTTCTCGAACTCCTTGAGTTCGATGCGCGCGCCGGGATACAGCGCCAACCGCTGCCGCAACGAATCGAGCGCCAGCGGCGTGCGCACGTTGTCGTACGCGTTCAACAGCACGATCAGCTGCCCGCGATTGGGCGCCTCGGCCCGCTGGAACACGTTGTAATACACCGCCGGATTGTCCTTCCCCACATTCGCGAACACCCCGCGCGTGCCGGGATGCTGCCGGATGACCGCTTCGGCATACCGCGCCGCGCGATCGGTTTCCGCCAGCGACGTACCCTCGGGCGTTTCGATATCGACGTGATACTGCGGCGTACCGGCCTTCGGGAACAGCGAGAAGCCCACCGCCGGCACCAGCGCCACCGACCCCACCACCAGCAGCAGCGCGAGCACCAGCGTGGTGCGCGGCGCCGCTAGCGCGCGATGCAACAACGGCGCATACGTGCGATGAATGCCCCGATCGAGCCACTGCAGCACCCGATTGCCCTCGGCGTGCTCGGTGCGCGGCATCAGCCGGCTGGCCAGCCACGGAATGATCGTGAGCGACACGAACAGCGACGACACCACCGCAAACACTACCGCGATCGGCAACGACCGGATGTACTTGCCCGCCAAACCCGGCAGGAACAGCAGCGGCAGGAACGCGAAGATCAGCGTACCCGTCGCCCCCAACACCGCCACGCCGATCTGTTTGGTGCCTTCGATCGCTGCCTCGGTGCGCGTGTAGCCGTTGCGCAGGAATCGCGAGATGTTCTCGACCACCACAATCGAGTCATCTACCAACAGCCCCAGCGCAATCACGAAGCCCACGATGGAGAGCTGATTGATGCTGTAGCCGGTGGCATACAGCAACATCACCGCCATGGCGAGCGACAGCGGAATCGAGATCATCACGATCACCGACGCCCGCGTGCCCAGCGGCAGCAACGTGATCAACACCAGCAGCAGGGCGATGGCGAAGTCTTTACCGAGTTGTCCCAGTCGGTTGTCCACATTCTCGGACTGATCGAACCCGCGCGCCAGCGTGATGCCCTTGGGCAGGCCCTTCTCGAGTTCATCGAGCGCTTCCCATACATCGGTCTTTACCGCCGACACGTTCTTGCCTTTTTGTACCGCGACCGTGACCCACATCGCGCGCTGACCGTTCCAGCGACCCATGTGCACGGCATCGCCATCGCCCCACTGCACCGTGGCAACGTCCTGCACGCGCACCACGGCACCATTGGCGCCCGTAACCACCGTGCGCTGCACATCCTCGGCGTTCTTGTAGCGACCCGTCGTGGCAATGTTGTAGCGACGCGTCCCCACATCCACCGACCCACCGGGGATTTGGGCATTGTCGCTGCCGAGCGCGTTGAGCACCTGCGCCGGCGTGAGACCGATGCGCGCCATACGCCCCAGATCGAGCGTGACCTGCATCTCGCGCGGTGGCGCCGCCCATCGCTCTGCCTTCTTCACGCCGGGCACGCGCTCCAGCGCGTCTTCGAAGCGCTTGGCGATGTCATCAACCTGTGCGTACAGTGCCTGCGGTGCGACGAGCGCCACCTGGAACACCGTGAGATCGGAGTTCTCATTGCGTAGCACCTCCAGCCGCTGCAACGCCGACGGCAGAGTGGGCCGCAGCGCATTCACCTCGCGGATCACCTGATCGTACTTCCGCTCGGCGTCCGATTCCGACTCGAACTCGATCTTGATCACCGACAGCCCGTCGCTGCTGGTCGACTCGAGTTTCTTCACCTCGGTGAGCGACTTGAGCTGCTTCTCGATGGGTTCCGTCACCAGCTGCTCCATGTCCTCCGGCGAGGCGCCCGGATACACGGCCACGGTGGTGAAGATCGGCACCGGAAAGTCGGGGTCTTCGGCGCGCGGGATCGCCATCCAGCTGGTCACGCCAAGTGCCCCGAACATGAGGAACAGCAGCACGGTGAACTGCCACCGCTTCACCGAGAACTCGGCCAGTTTGCCCAGGAAGTTCATGGCAGCACCGCCGTGCGCTTCGCGACCGGTGCCGACGTGGAGTTGGCGTTCAATGCCGCCGTGAGCGTATCCGCCGTCACGATGCGCACCCGCGCACCGGGGGTGACATACGCCGCGCCACGCGTCACGATGCGTGCGTCGGGAGCGAGCCCCTCGATCATGGCGCGGTCGCCGCTCACACCGGTCACGCGCACGCGCTGCGGCTGCGCGAGCAGGTCGCCCGGCGCCTCATGTGAGGTCGCAACGGTATAGACGGTGGCCGAATCGCGATCGGCCTCGAGCAGCGCGTCCACCGATACCGAGGCGCCACGCTTCGCATCACCAGCGGCCCCGCGTGCGGCAATCGCGACCGATCCCACCAGTCCACTCGGGAGCGCGTCGGCGCCACTCACCGTGATGTCCACCGCATAGGTGCCGGTGCGAGGGTCGGCCGAGCGTCCCACCAGCTGCACGCGACCGGTGAAGGTGCGCGCCGGCAGGGCATCGAAGTGCACGGTCGCGGCGTCACCCAGCTGCACGCGCAGGGCATCGCGATCGGGCAGTCCTACCCGCAGCACACGACCGCGACGCAAGCCGCCGAGCAGCATGATGGGCATACCGGGCGACACGTTCGAACCTGCGGTGATCAGTCGCTGCAGCACGATGCCACCTTCGGGTGCCACGATCGTGGCGTACTCGCGATTCACCGTGGCGGTGACGAGATCCGAGCGTGCGGCGTCGAGTGCAGACGTGGCGTCCTGCAATTGCGCGAGGGTGGCCACACTGTCGGCGGCGAGGCGCTGCACCCGGGCCTGATCGCGCTGCGCCTTGTCGAAGCCCACCTGCGCCTTGCTCACGGCGGCGTTGATCTCGCGCAGGTCGAGCGAGGCGAGCAGCTGGCCGCGTTGCACCGTGGCGCCTTCGTCCACCAGGACGCGCGACACGATGCCACCGATCTTGAAAGCGAGCGGGATCTCGTCGCGCGAGCCGAAGGTGCCCGTGGCGGTCACTGGGGCGGCAGCGCCGCCGCTCGTAACGGTCTCAACGCTCACCGACACCGCCGGGGCGCGCGGCGTGGCATCACGCTCGGGCGCGGGCGCGTTAGTGCAGGCGGCCATCAGCGGCAGCATGGCCGCCGAGAAGAGCACGGTGGGGCGGAGTGCGAAACGGTTCGTGTTCATCGTGGTGGGCGCGGAGGGTTAGTTGGGCAGCGCGCGCAGGGCCGCGGCGCGTTCGAGTTCCACCACGCGGGTCGCGAAGGTGAAGCGCGTGATGATTTGGTTGATGGCGGCCGACGTGAAGGCTGCGCGCGCGCTCAGGAATTCCACCGGGGTGGCGAGCCCTTCGGCGAACCGGCGCTGCACGAACGAGAAGGCGCGTTCGGCGCTGGCCAAGCGGTCACTGGCCGTGGTGAGCGTGCTAAGTGCCGACTGCACGGCGTCATAGGCATTCCCGACCTGCAGCGCGATCGCACGCTCCGCTTCACGCCGGCGGTACTCGGCTTCGGTGCGCGTCGCATTCGCCTGTTCGCGGCGGGCGGCGTCCTGTCCACCATTGAAGGCGTTCCACGACATCACCAGCGACGCAAGTCCCACGTCGTTGCGACTATTGAAGCGATAGCGATCGCCCTGCACTCCATAGCTCGCGGCCAGCGTCACGTTCGGCAGATATCCCGCCGTGGCAATGCGCTGCTGCGCCCGCGCCATCGAGATGCCACTGCCGGCCTGCGCGAGTTCTTCGCGATGCGTGAGGGCGTGCGCCAGCAACGCACTGCGCGACAGCGAATCGACGCTGATCAGGGTGCTGTCATCGGCGAGGGTAATCGCCTCGTCAGTGTCGCGATTGCGGAGCAGGTTGAATCCACGCCGTGCCCCGTCCCGTTGGCGGCGAGCTTCTTCGATCTGCTGCAGTAGTTCGCTGCGCTCGGCCCGCGCACGCAGCAGGACATCGGGTGTCGCCTGGCCTGCACCGATCAGGCGCTCGCTTACCCGCACGTTTTCGTCGAGCAGGGGCAGCGTGGCCTCGAGCGTTTCGACGGCGCGAACGGTACTGGCGTAGCCGAGCCAGGCCTGCTGGACGTCGGCGGCGAGCTGTCGCATGGCGCCCTTCCGGGTAGCGCCGGCGAGGTCGCGTTGCGCTCGGGCCGCCGCACGCGCACCGAACAGCGCGTCGTTGAACAGCGGCTGTATGAGCTCGAGTTTGGTTTCCTGCCGGAACGGGAGGGTGGCGTTCACATTGGTCGGAAAGCGCGATTCACCGATGAGTTGGTTGAGTGCCGCGTAGGCCGGGTTGATGAAGTCACCGATGTTCACGACACCGCTGAACTCGGAGTAGCGCGCGTTCAGGCCAACCGTGGGGAGGAACCGCCCGTTGGCCTCGCGCACGCCGGCGTTGGCGCGGGCGAGCGCCGCCGACCGCTGGGCGAGGGTGAGGTTGGCCGTGAGCGCTTCGGCCACGTAGCCATCGAGGAGTTGCCGGGCGGTAGATGGCTGCTGGGCGTCGGCGACCGCAGCGGCTCCCGGACCGAGCACGGCGGCAGCCGCTCCAAGGAGCCAGCGCCTGATGGTGAACAACGGTCTTGTGTAGTACATTGCTAGTTTATAGAACGTTGTTAGGTAAAGGGGCCAAAAGAAGGACGCCGAAGCGTCCGGTGACTCGGGGAACCCGACGGATTCCGGTTACACTGAGTTTCGCAGGCTCCCGCGGATCATGGTGTCGCACATGGTGCGGACGGTTTCCCTGGGGTCGCGGAGCACGATGTGGGGGTCTTCCGCGTGAGTGAACCAGAGAGAGATGATGCCATGAAGACCGCCCCAGAACATCTGGGCGAGTTCGGGCGCGTCGCTCAGCTCCGGGCGGTAAACACCCTGTTCGATCCCCTCGGTCACGGTCTGGAGGAGAAAGTCGTAGGCATCCTCATCGGGCGACGTCACGACGTTTCCCGCAGCGTCCAGTAGCGGGTGCTTTAATGCTGTCATGAACATGAACCGATACTGGCTTGAATTATCAAGCGCAAAGTCGGTATACGCCAAACCCATGCGCCGCAGCCGTTCCACCGGATCCTCGATGCGGCCGATCTTGTACATCGCCTGTCCCAAGGCCGAGAAGTCGGCCATGCACAGCTCCACGATCAGGGCGTCTTTGTCCCGGAAGTGGTGATAGATCGCCGTCGGCGTGTAACCGATCTTGGCCGCGATGGCCCGCATCGTGGTGGCCTCCACCCCATCCGCCACGAACAGCTCCCGCGCCGCGTCCAGGATAGCCTGGCGCGTCTCGGCCTTCTGCCGTTCACGGCGAGCCAGCGATGCGGTGCGGATGGCGGAGGTCGTCATGGTCGGAAATCTGGATCATTCACCTAACGCTGTCAAGTCATTCAGTATCCCACGGAGCAGTACCGACAACGTGCCGCCCCGTGCGGTGTAGCATTCACGGCACCCCCATGATGACCGCTTCGCTCTCGGCAGTTCCCTCCCGCACCCGTCGCGACCACATCTCAGTGGCGGCGCTACTGGCCGTGCTCGTTCTCGGCAGTCCGTGGCGAATCATGGCGGCGCAGGCTCGCGGCACGCCCGCTGGGTCGCCGAGACCAGCGGGCGCCTGGTCTCTGCCTGACGTCGAGTCGTTGGTCTCGCAAGCCATCGTGCGGATCATCACGCAGGATCGCCCCGCCGGCATCCCCATCGCCGACTACCGCGCCAAGCGGTTCGGACGCGCGGCCACCAGTGAAGCGGTGCGGCAGTACAACGGACAAACGTTGCGGACCAGCGCGTTCGCTCCGATCGGCGACTGGCCCGAGACGCGGGCGCTGGATGTCGAGCCGTGCCCCGCCGTGGGCGGCGTGGGCTGCGCGATCCCCACCGGAGTCTGGGTGGCCATCACCCGCATCGAGCGAGGCGAACTCCCGCACGAGATCAACCTCTCGTACACGACGCAGTTCACGGCCGCGCCGGCGCTGGAAGGACAAGCCCCGCAGTCGCACCGCTACACCTTCTGCGAACGCTGGCTCCGCATCGGCCGCACCTGGAAGTACGACGGCTTCGTGCGCGTGGTCCCGCAGGAGGCTGTTACTCCGGCGCCTCGCGCGCCAGCTGCAGTTGTCGCCGCCCAAGCCAAATCGCGATCGTGAGCCAGAGCGCGCTGAGCGGTGCGGCCAGCAGCGAGATCGTGCTCACGGCCATCCCGATTGCGCTCAGCCCCGCATAACTCCACGCCCCGATCTGATCGCCACCCCGATACACGAAGGTGTCGATCAAATTCTTCGCTTTGTATTTGTCCTCCGGTGGCACCACGGTGAACAGGATCTCGCGCGCCGGCCGACCGAAGGCGTATTCCCCGGCGCGGCGCATCACCTGAAACACGACGAACACCGCGAGCGTCCCCCACAGGCCGAGCGCCGTGAACCCCACGAAGCTCAGCACGGGCATGATCGCCAGCGTGAGCCCCACTCCGGCCCAGCGGATCACACGCCCGGTGACAAACAGCTGTGCGAGAATGGTGAGCGACTGCACCACGGTGTCGATGCTCGCCAGAAACGCCGTGCGTGCCTCCCGGTCGTCGTAGCGCGCGCCCACGATCTCTGCCTGCTGGAAATACAGGATCGTCGAGCCGATCGTGAACATCAGCATGTACAGGCAAATCCCCAGCAAATACGGGGATCGCAGCACATGCGTGATACCGGCCAGCGACGACCCACCCACCGAGCGCTGCGCCGCATCGCGCTCGCGCGTTTCGCGACGGAAGCTGGGCGGAAACGCCCGCACGGTCTGCACCGCGCACTCGAGCAGCACCACCGACATCACCATCAACACGGGGATGCCCACCAGTTCGGCGAAGCGCGCCGTCAGGAACGAGCCGGCCAGCGCACCGAGCGTGCCGCCCACACTGATGATGCCGAACAGCCGCTTGCTCTGCTCCGGCGAAAACGTATCGGCCATGAATCCCCAGAACACCGAGGGGATGAACAGGCTGTAAATGCTGGTCAAAATCCAGAACGCAGGGCCGAGATACGGCTCGAGAACTGGCGGGCCGTATTTGATCAGGGCGGCAAACCCGAGCAGCAGTGCGATGAACACGCGATACACGATCGGGATGAACCGGCGCACCGGAAGGCGCGCCACGACCGTGCCGTACACCGGATTCATCACGAGCGTCGTGATCAGCGTCCCGGTGAAC
>CAIUOO010000374.1 GCA_903900795.1 uncultured Gemmatimonadota bacterium
CCCTTCGCGTTGTAGTGCTTGTCGCCGTCGCCGGCGTGTCGTTGGCGTTCGCGCCGATGCACGCGGGGCGTGGACCCGGTCGCCTCGCGATTGCTCGAGTACAGTACGAGGGCGGCGGCGATTGGTATGCCAATCCGTCCAGCCTGCCGAAGCTCATTCGCGAGATCGCCGAGCGGACCGCGCTGCCGATCGAGCGCGCGGAAGCGAAGGTCACCTTCACCGACTCGGCGCTCTTCGACTTTCCGTTCCTGCACATCACGGGACACGGCGAGATGAAGCTCAGCGAGATCGACGTCAAGCGACTGCGCGAGTATCTCACGCGCGGTGGATTCCTGCATGTGGACGACAACTACGGCCTCGATGACAGCTTCCGTCGCGAGATCAAGCGCGTGTTTCCCGACCGGCCGTTGGTCGATGTGCCGCACAGCCATCCGATCTATCATCTCGTGTACGACTTCGCGAACGGGCCGCCGAAGGTGCATGAACACGACGGCAAGCCGGCTAAAGGCATGGGCATCTTCATCGGCAACCGACTCGCCGTGTATTACACCTACTCCGCCGACCTCGGCAACGGATGGGAAGACGTGGGCACCTATCCCGATCCGCCGATGCTCCACGAGCAGGCCATCCGTATGGGCGTGAATCTGTTTACCTACGCGGTCACGAGCCGGGTGACGCCATGACCGCTCCGGCGCTCCGAACCACCGCGCGGCCGTCGGACACACTCGACGCGAGACTCGCCCGCGAACAGTCCACGTTGCGGGCCCGCTCCATGGCCGCCGTGGTGCTGGCCGTGATCGGTGTCATCGCGCTGGCGTTGGTGGCCAGTGCGTGGCTGATGGCCAATGGACGATGGATGACGTTGCCGCGCGCCGTGCCGATCGCCATGTGGGTTGGCGCCTTCGCCGCGGCCGCTGGACTCGTGTGGGCGCTGCGCAAGCGCGACGCCGATGTGTTGTCACTCACGTCGCTGGCCGCCGCCATTGAACGCGAGCAGGAACTGCGCTCGGGTTCATTGCGCGGTGCGCTCGAAGTGGCGGGCAGCGGCGAACTTGGCGCCCGCGCCTCGCAGGATGTGGCGCGCAGACTGGCGCCCGGTGCGCTGGCGCCGCAGGTCGCGCAGCGTCTCGGTCGTGCCGTGACCGTGGCCGGCGTGTTGGCCGCGATCACGGTGGGCGCGTTGTCCTGGTCGGCTCGCCAAGCACCCGACGGCTTTGCGGCCACCGTGCATCCGGTGCGCGCCTGGCGTGGCACGCTGTTGCCGGCGCTGGGCTTCGAGAAACTTCCCACGCTCGTCCCGCGTGGCATGCCCGTGTCGTTGCGTGTGCGCGCCGAAGGTCGCAATAGTGTGACCGTCTCGCGTCGTGCCGAAGGGGAAGCGTGGCGCGATACCACGATCACCGTGCGCGCCGACGGACTCGCCACGCTGGCGCTTGGCGCCGTGTCGGCACCGATCACGGTGCGCGTGAACGACGGTCGCGCGCCGGAACTGAACGGCATCATCACGGTGGCCGACCGCGGCTGGATCGGTGATGTGGCGCTGTACGCCAACTATCCGACGTATCTGGGTCGCACCGACGAATCGATGGAGCCGGTGCCGCCGCTGCGCGTGCCGCGCGGCACGCGGGTGCGCGTGACCGCGATGCTGCGTGGTGGCGCGCGTGACGCGATGCTCACCGATGGTCGCGATACGGTGCGCTTTCCCGCCTCGGTTAACGGCTCGGCCGTCTCGGCGGTCCTGCCGCTCGACCACGACGGCAGCTGGAGCTGGATCGCGTCGGCCACGCCGCAGGCCGATGCCGCAACGCTGCCGCCCGAATTGCCCGATGCGCTGGCCTTTACGGTGGTGCCGGACAAGCGCCCTGAGGTCGCGATCGTGTCGCCGGTTTCTGATACCGCGATCGGTCCGACCGGCATCGTGCCCGTGTATGTCGACGCCAGTGATGATCACGGCGTGAGCAATGTGTCGCTGCAGGTGTGGCGCGAGAGCGCTGGCGCCACCGGGGCCGTCACGCGTGAGCGCATCGACGTGGCCTCGCCGTCGTCGCCGCTGTTCGAAGGCGGCGCCTCGATCACGCTGGACGGTCGCAAGCTCGAACCCGGCGATCGGCTGCATGTGACCGCGATTGCCACCGACGACTCGCCGTGGCGTCAGACCACCGTGAGCGCTGAAGTGTTGTTGCGCGTGCCGAGTCTCACCGAGCAGCGCGCCATGGCGCGTGCGCTCGCCGATTCGTTGGCGGCGCAGGCGCAGCGGTTGGCGCAGCAGGAAAAGCGGCTGCAGCAGAACACCGATGCCGCAGCGCGCAATCGCGATCTCAAGAGCGGCGGCACGTCGGACGACGCGAAGGCCAACGGCAACGCGAAGAGCGAAGGCGGTAAGAGCCAGTCGATGAGCTTCTCCGCGGCCGAGAAGGCGAAGCAGCTGGCGCGCGATCAGCAGCAGCTGGGTGCGAAGGTGGATTCCCTGCGGCAGAATGCGAAGGAGCTCGAGTCGCGCCTCAAGAACGCGAACGCGCTCGATACCGCGCTGGCGTCGCGCATGAAGGACATTCAGAAGATGTTGCGCGATGCGATGACCCCCGAGATGCAGAAGCAACTCGAGGAGCTCAACAAGAACTCCGAACGGCTCAGCGGCACCGAAGCGCAGAAGTCGATGCAGCAGCTCGGCGAGCAGCAGAAGCAGATGCGCGAGCAGCTGGAGAAGAGCGCCGAGATGCTGAAGCGCGCCGCGCTCGAAGGGGCGATGCAGACGCTGCGCGATGATGCCAAGGACTTGGCGAACGCGCAGAAGCAGACCGCCGACCGCATGGATGGGCGTCAGGGTGAACGCCGGGAAAGCGACGGCGCGCCCTCCAGCCCGAAGGAGCTGGCCGATCGGGCCCGTGAACTCGAGCGCGAGGTGCAGGCGCTGGCCAAGCGGTTGGAAGAGGCCGGTGCCAAGCCCGGTGCGTCGAAGACGCGCGCCGCGCAGCCGCTGGTGAATCAGGCCGCCGACGCGATGCAGAAGGCCGCGCAGCAGAAGCAGGCTGGCGAGGCCAAGCCGAGCGAACCCGGTGAGCCCAAAGCCGGTGAAAAGGGTGACGCGAAGCCGGGTGAGAAAGGCGAGCCGAAGCCCGACGCCGAGAAGTCGGGCGCGCAGCCCAACGGCCAGCAGGGACAGCAAGGCACGCCGAAGCCTGGGCAGCAGGGGCAGAGCCAGCAGGGGCAGAGCCAGCAGGGCGGCAAGCCGCAGCCCGGTCAGCAAGGCCAGCAGCAGGGTGGCCAGCAGCAAGGTGGCCAGCAACAGGGCGGCCAGCCGCAGGGCGGCGAGCAGGGCAACCCCGGCGATCAGGCTCGCAAGGCGGCCGACGCGATGGACAAGGCCGCGCAGCAGCTCTCGGCCGCGCGCGATGCGCAGGTCGACGCGTGGAAAACCGAGCTGTCGAGCGAGCTCGATCAGTCGATCAACGAGACGATGCAGCTGGCGCGTCAGCAGGCGGAGCTCGAGCAGAAGGCCCGCCAACAAGGCGCGCAGGGCATGCAGGGCGAACAGAGCGCGCTGCAGCAGGGTGTGCAGCAGGCGGCCGAACGGCTCGAGAAGGCCGGTCGCAGTTCGTCGTTGCTGTCGCAGCGTTCGCAAAAGGCGATGGGCGAAGCGCAGCGTCGGGTGGAGCAGGCTACGCAGCAGATGCAGCAGTCGGGGCAGCCCGGCGGCAGCGAGCAGGCGCAGAACGCGATGAAGGACGCCAGCGAAGCGCTCAATCAGGCACTGTCGTCGCTGGTGCGCGATCGCGAAAAGATGAACGGCGCGCAGTCGGCGTCGGGCTTCACCGAAATGATGGAGCAGCTCAAGCAGCTCGCGCAGCAGCAGGGGCAGCTCAACGGCCAGATGCAGGGACTCAACATGCTCCCCGGCGGTGCCAAGGGTGACGCGGCGCGGCAGCAATCGCGCGTGCTGGCCAAGCAGCAGCGTGATGTGGCGCGCTCGTTAAACGATGTGTCGGATGCCGACCAAACCGGTCGCATGGATGCGTTGGCCAAGGAAGCGCAAACGTTGTCGCAGCAGATCGAGCGCAATGGCATCGATCCCGCGGTTGCCGCGCGTCAGGCGCAGCTGTATCGCCGGTTGCTCGACGCCGGCCGGTTCCTCGAGCAGGACGAGCGCGACGATCAGGGCCCGCGTGAAGCCAAGGCCGCCAGCGGCAACGGCGCGTCGGGTCGCATCGATGGCGCGCAGTCGGGCAAGGCGGCCAACAAGTTCGCGCCGCCCACGTGGAACGAACTGCGCGGCCTGGGTCCCGACGAGCGTCGCATTGTGATCGAGTACTTCCGCAAGCTCAATGGTACGACGCCGCCGTAAGGGGCTCGCGATGTCGACCGTGTCGCCTCGCGTGCTCGTGGCGCTGACGCTCGGCCTGCTCACGGCGCCGTTCGCCGGCGCGCGCGCGCAGGGTGGGGCACGTCCGCCCGTCACCCGCGGCGACTCCACCGACGCACTGAGCGCCGCGCTCGATGCCGAAGACAAGGGCGACATGAAGAAGGCAGCCCTCGCGTATCGCGAGGTGCTGCAGCGCGCACTCATTCCCGGCAAGTCTGACGGCGACAAGGTGGCGCTGTCGCTGCTCGGGCTCGAGCGCGTGTGGGCCGAGCTGGGTATGCGCGATTCCATCATTCCGGTTGCACAGCGGGTGGTGCAGCTGCGTCCCACCGATCCGGTGGCGCGCAGCATTCAGTTGCGCGCGCTGGTCAGCATCGGGCGCGACGACGAAGCCCGTATCGCATTCACGTCATGGCGTCGCGCGGCCGGCAACGACGGCGCGCCGTTCCGCGAATACGCGCGGCTGCTGCTGCAACAGGGACGCGCGCAGGCCGCCGACTCGGTGCTTGGTGAGGCCGGTCGCTTGCTGGGGTCCGGCGGGGCGCTCTCCGGCGAAGTAGCGCAGTTGCACGTGGCGCTCGGCCGATGGAACGCGGCGGCCGTGGCGTTCCGCGACGCCCTGCGAGACGAACCGTATCTCGAAACGGCGGCCATGTTCGCGCTCAACCGCGCGCCGGCCCCCACGCGTGATTCCATTCGCACCGTCCTGTTGGCCGAGCCGGCGATGTTGGCGCCGCGCCGG
>CAIUOO010000375.1 GCA_903900795.1 uncultured Gemmatimonadota bacterium
CGCGGCGGTTGATCGAGGGGCTCGTCGGTGAGCGCAAACGTGCCCCAGTGCACGCCGATTGCTTCCGACGCGTTCACATCGAGCATCACCTGCACCGCTTCGTCGGGGTTCACGTGCTGCGTGCGCATGAACCACCGCGGCTCGTACGCGCCAATGGCAATCGCGGCGGCGTCGAAATGGCCAAAGCGTTCGCCGATCTGGCGCGGTTCGTCCGAGTAGCCAAGATCGCCCGAGTACCAGAAACGGAAGTCGGGGTGCACGATCGCCCAGCTCCCCCAGAGCGACTGGTTGCGATCGAGCATCGTGCGATTCGACCAGTGCTGCACCGACAGAAAGTGCAAGGCGAGCTCGCGTGTACACCCCGGCCAGCGCACCACGTCGTCCCACGCGCAACCGATCACTCGGGCGTCACGCGCGGCGCGCGGCAAGTTCGCCGCAAACCACGACTCGGTGCCACGCGGCACGATGAACGCCGGCGCGCCACCGGTCTGCACCGCCACGTCGCGCATGGAACGTCGGTCGAGATGATCGTAGTGGTTGTGCGACAGCACCACCGCGTCGATGCGCGGCAACTGGTTGGCGCGCAGTCCGGGAGACTGATGGCGCTTGGGGCCCGCAAAGCGCACCGGTGAGGCCCGCGCACTGAACACCGGGTCGATCAGCAGGTTCACCCCGTCGATCTGCAACAGCATCGACGAATGACCGATCCACGTCAGCGCCGGTTCGGTGTGGTTGGCGTGAAGGAATTCCAAATCCGGCGCCACCCCGACGATCGGACGGGCCGGCGGACGCGGTAGTCGGTCACGCGCCCGCTGCACCATCCACGTTCCCACTCCGGCACCATCCACATCGATGCCGGAGCGGTTCGAGTACGGTGGTCCGTCAGACACGCTCACTCCGCGGGCGACGGCGCCACACGCCGCTTGTTCGCGCGCGCGCGATACGGCAGCAGGAACAGATACATCCCGGTGATCCACAACCCAAACACGATCACCGCCGCCGGCAGGAACACCCAGAGTTTCACCAGGTCGTGAAACCACGATCCATCATGCAGACTCTCGATGACATCCGAGCGGCGATACGTCGACTGCAACAACGCGCCGGTGGCGAGATCGAGCTGCAGCTCCCAGTGATCGACGGTCACCACCTTCACGAGGCCCTTCCCCGGGCGGACATCGAGCCGGTCGATATCCTCCCAGCTCGACACCTTTGCGTCGGGCACTGACTGCGCCGTCGCGAGGATCTGCTCCATCGACACCGTCGGCACGTGCACCGACGTCTTCTGCTCGGGCGGCTGCACCCACGCGAGCTGCTTCTTGAGCTGCAGCAGCAGGCCGGTGCAGATCACGACGAGGAACGGGAGCGCGACAGCGATCGAGCCCCACCGGTGCAGTTTCCGGTTCCAGATGCGCGGATTGAATGTGGTCACGGTTTCCGCTTACCCCACACCGGCGGCAACGGCTCCTTCGTGGCGCGATCGTTCTTCCACGTGGACAGCAGACGCATCGCTTCCTGCACCGCCCGCTCCAGCTGCGGGTCGCGCCCGGCGATCACGTCCTTCGGGAAATTCTCGACGTCGATATCCGGCGCCACCCCTTCGTTCTCGACAGCGAACTGATCGTCGCGCGAGAAGAACCCGAATCGCGGGGCGATCATCGAACCGCCGTCTACGAAGTTCGGGGTATCGGTGGTCGCCACCAGTCCGCCCCACGTGCGCGCCCCCACCAGCGGACCGAGCTTACGCCGCTTGAACATGTACGGCATCAGGTCGCCGCCCGATCCCGCCATTTCGTTGATGATCATCACCTTCGGGCCCCAGATCCCATTCGCGGGGCTGGTGAACGGATAGCGCTCGCCCACCGGATTGTTGAAGTAACCGTCGTAGTCTCGCCCCAGCAGATCGACGATGTAGTCGGCCGCCGAGCCGCCACCGTTGTAGCGCTCGTCCACGACGACACCCAACCGGTCCTGCTGGGCGAAGTAGTAGCGATTAAAGCTGGTGTATCCTGGCTGGCCGGTGTTCGGCAGATACACATAGGCCAGCTTGCCACCTGACAGCGAATCGACCGCGCGGCGGTTGTGCTCCACCCACGCGCGGGTACGCAGCCCCTGCTCGTTCGCAATCGGCATCACGGTCACCGTGCGCGCCCCCTGCATGTCGGGACGCGCATTCACCGTAAGCACCGTCTGCCGGTTGGCCGTGCCGTCGAGCACGCGGTAGATATTCTCTGGGGCACGCAGTTCGATGCCATTGATGGCCAGCACGTAGTCCCCCGTGCTCACGTTCACACCGGGCACCGCCAGCGGCGCCCGCAGTTCCGGGTTCCAGCTCTCGGCGTCGTAGATGCGCGCAAGACGATAGCGCCCGCTGTCGATCGTGAAGTCGGCGCCCAACAGGCCGCCGGTGTTGGCCGGCACATCGGGAATGTCGCCACCGCGCACATACGAGTGCCCGATGGCGATCTCGGCCCCCATGTTGTCGAGCAGATAGTTCAGATCCGCGCGGTGATTCACATGCGCCAGCAGCGGCTCGTACATCTGCTTCACCGCCGGCCAGTCGGCGCCGTGTGCGTTCTTCACGTACAGGTTGTTGCGCTGGTTCCGCCACCCTTCGTTGAAGATCTGTCGGAACTCCTCGCGTGGATCGATGTACGCGCGCAGCGTGGCATTCAGACGACCGGTGCCGGCCGCCGGGGCCACGCGATCGGCGTCCACCAGATACAAGCCGCCCTGCGTCCCCCCGGTGCGATACAACAGCTTGCGGCCATCGGCGCTCACCACGTACTGCGCCACACCGGTGGCGAATGGCGCCGCACGACGCATCGACAGCTGAAAGCGATGCAACGTATTGCCGCCGCCGTTCGCGCCCGCCGTACCCGTGGCCGGCACCGACTCGAGGAAGAACACCGAACCGGCCGTACCGGCGCGCAGCTCAGTGTAGTCGCGCTCGGTCACACCTTGCACCGCGATGATCCGCTGCGCGATGCCGTCAACATCAATCCGCACCGGGCGGAGGGCAGGCGCCGCGGCCGGCCGCGTGCTGTCGGCACGCACCGCCGCAACTGGCGCCGTTACACTGTCGCCGCGCGTGCGCGCCGCTTCTTCATCGCTCTCCGGCAACAACGGCGACGCATCGCCCTTGGCCAGCACCGCCAGATACAACGACCGCGTTTCCGGACGATCGTACTTCGACATATCCAGCAGCGACGAGTTCAGCGCGAAGTTGGTCGACGCAAGGAACCACAGATACTTCCCGCCGGCATCCCACGCCGGCGCGGTCGCATCGGCGAGCCCGTCGGTGATCTGCTTCACGGCACCAGTCTCTGCGTCGTACACGAAGATCGCGCGGAACAGTGACTTGAGTCGCTTCGGATACGCCATGTAGCGCGAGTCGGGGCTCCATACCGGCACGATCGAACGGTCCGCCATGAAGTACGGATCGGTATCGGCCACCTTCGCCTGCCCGCTCGCTACGTCCACCAGCCAGATGCGGAAGTGCGTGTCCTGGAAGGCGATACTGCGGCCATTCGGCGACCAGCTCGGCGAATACGGTCGGCTCGGCTCGGGCAGCGCGATCTCGCGACGCGCCCCCAATCCGTCCTGCGGTACGATCACGAGTTTGTACTCACCGCTGGCATCACTGAAGAACGCGAGCGACTTGCCGTCGGGCGACCAGATCGGCGCGATCTCCGCCGCGCCGCTCGTGTTCGTCATATTGCGCACGTCACCCTTTTCGGCGGGGATCGTGAAAATCTCACCGCGCGCTTCCACCGCCGCCCGCTTGCCCGTGGCCGACAGCGCGAGGCTCGTGATGCGCGACGACACGTCCTTCCACGACGCCATCATCCACGGAAAGTCACCGGTCGCCGTGATGTTCACGACACGCGCACGCCCCGTCTTCGCGTCGAGCTCGTGCACGTAGCCGGCCTGCTCGAACACCACCGTGCCCGCCGACGCATCGAGCGACTTCACATCGAAGTCGCGAAACGTCGTGACCTGCGACAGCTGCTTCGACTTCGTGTCGTACGAAAACACGTTCGACACGCCATCACGATCCGACAGGAAGTAGACGGCGTCGTTCACCCACACCGGGTCCATTTCCTTGGAGTTCGTGAACGGCGTGGAGTCGAGCGCGAAACTCTTGAGATCGAGAATCCAGATGGGTTTGTTCTGACCGCCACGATAGTTGCGTCGCTCTTCATCCCACGAGCTCGGCATGCGATATGCTACGCGATTGCCGTCGGCCGAGAGCTTGCCCTGATACGCGCGCGGCATCGGCATCGCGGTTTCCACGCCACCGGTCACCGGCACGGTCCAGAAGCGCGGCGCGGCATTCGGCGCCCACGTCGCCCGCGGGCTCGCGAACATCACGGCCTTTCCATCGGGCGTCCAGCCTTGCACCATGTCGGCCGTCGGATGCCACGTGAGTCGTTTCGGCTGGCCGCCTCCGACCGGCACCGTATATACGTCGGTGTTGCCGGCGTACTCGGCGCTGAAGGCGATCAATGTGCCGTCGGGCGAGAGCTTGGGGTTCTGCGTCTGCCCCTGAAAGCTGGTGAGACGACGGGCAGCGCCACCGGCGCGCTCAACGACCCAGATGTTGTTCGCGTAGGCGAACGCGATGTGCTGCGCGCTCACACTGGGCGTGCGCAGTAACCGGGTACCGGACTGTGCGGCGGCGGGAGCCGTGGAAGCAACGAGGAGGGCGAGCGCCGGAAGCGCGGCCCGCGAGCGGGCGATCAATCGTGACATGAGGACGCCTGAGGGAGCTGCGATATCGGGAGGACACACACCGGGTTCACCGTGGCAATGTTACCCGGCGCACGGGCCGGGAGTTAGCCCCGCCGCCTCTCGACACGCCGGCGGACGCAGCCCGAGGGGCTCATCGAGCGATTGCCGCGGCCGTTCGCCCATCGCGTTCGCGAGGCGCGCGCGGTTCGACGAGACGATCTACGGCATCATCGATGCCGGTCGGGCCAGCGGCGAAGATCGTGGCGATCGACCCGCCCGCGTACGCCATCGGTCGGCGGGCGTTGGAGGACTATCACTCTGGCGACTACGTGCTCCGCCAAGGTACGATCGTGCTCGTGCTGCCGTGGCTGCAGCAGGGTGATGCGCGGTGGTGGCCCCGCGCGCTCCGATCCGGATCGCTGGGCTAGTGTACCACACGTGGAGCGTGCGCAAGTTCTCGTATGTCCCGTTCGGCGCGGGCACGCGCATGGGCACAGGCGAGCCAGTGCCTCGGGCCGCGACTGGCTCAGCCTTCCCCCACCTGCCGCCTGGCCGGTTGGCACTCCAGCCGTGGGACCGCGTCGTGACGCGGCTCTGGTCGGGGAGGTGCACGAGCGCCTGGGCGAGGAACTCCAGTGGGACGGCGGTCTCGCTCCCCGCCCTCGGACCCCAGGGCCCTGAGACGTGTCGGACCGGTACGTCACTGACCTTCATGTTTCTAAGAAAATCCCTTCCGGTCGGGATGCCAACTTTCGACCATACCAATCATGGAACCGTGATCTAGAAGCGGAGGATAAAAACTCGTGCAGGTGACATTCACGCCGGTACCGTTGATGTGCAAAAAGAGACCGTTCACTCGCCAATCAATACCAAGTTGCCTCCAAGCACGCGTCGAGGCATCCAACGCGGAATCCAAGAGGATCTGGACCATTGGCCGATTCAAAATGTAGGCGCAAGCGGTATTGGTCACTGGTTTTGAAAAAGTCAGAACCACTTCGCCCCCTTCTCCCTCTCGTTGGGCAATCAGACGCTCAATCTCGAGCGCTTGTGGGTCAAAACCGCCTCCGATGTTGAGGTACAAGGGAGTGTCTAAGGTGAGGGACGCAATTGTCCGAGCTAGCCGAGATGACTGGGAGTGGACCCATGTGGCGTCCGACTCCATCACGAGCAAAAAGTCAAACGCACTTTGCTTGAACTTTTCCCAAGCGTCCACATGTTTCTGATTCACGGCTATCTCAATTTGCCGAATCGTCTTGGCCTTGAGGTAATGCTTCCTGCTGACCCCCAGCCTCATCATCCAGAGCAAAGTATCTTTTGCTGACGCAATGTCCTTCAACACAGAAGAACGCTGTCTGTATTCTCTCCAACGCCTCTCTATTCTGTACTGATTTATTGCGAAGCGTGCGAGGGTGAGGAGATCGACAGAGTCATCGAGCTGTTGATCTGAAACATCGAAATGGTGGATGCCGGCTTCAATTTTCCGGAGCTCCTCCACTACGCGGTGGGCTGGGATGTCTTCTTCGTTGTTGTGAACGACCGCAACGAGAATTTTCACTTCTGTGCACCTCGGATCTGACCAAACGACGAAGGCGAATTGAGATTGGAATAGCGCGAGCCTCAACTCGGGATACGCATTCCGATCGGAATCGGCGACGACTCGGTAAACGTACGGCGCGATCGCCGAGCTCGCCGGCGGCGACACGCGAGCAAGGGCCAGCGGGAATACGAGCGGTGAAACACGCTCACCTTGATGAGCTGGGTAGCACGAGGTATGCTGGACGTGCTACCCTCACGGTAGGACCACACAAGCCCACCGTTCGGTCGTCTATGCCGCACCGCTCGTCCCTCCTGACCGCTCCCCGCTCGAACCTGCGTCGGCTCCGGCGCGCGGCATTGGCCGTGCTCGTGGTCGTGCTCGTGCGCGGCCCGGTGCTGCCCGCGCAGGTCGCCACGCCGGTGCTCACCGGCATCGTGAAGGGCTCCGTGGTGACCGAAGGGCGCACGCCGCTGGTGGGGGCCCAAATCCGCTTCGGCAACGCAGCCGATGCTGCCGAATCCGACGACGCCGGTCAATTCACCGCCACCCGGGTCAACGCCGGCTCCCTGTGGCTGCGCGTCCGGCGGATCGGATACCGGCCGGAATCGCTGCTGGTCACGGTCGTCGCCGGTGAGTCGATCGAGCCCACGATCGTGATGAAGCAGATCGCCCAGAGCATCGCGGCGGTGCGTGTGGTTGGCCGACGCGACCTCTCCGGGCCCATGGCGGGCTTCTACAAGCGGCTGCAGGCGGGCGGTGGTCGATTCTTCACGCAGGCCGATGTCGTCAAACGTCAGCCCGCTAGGATGACGGATCTGCTGCGATCCGTGCCTGGCATCCGGATCGAATCACGCGGCTTCGACAACAAAGTGCGGATCCGCGGAAACCGATGCTCGCCCCTGATCTGGCTTGATGGCCAAGGACTCTTCGCCGGGGAGTTCGACCTCGATTCGGTCGACCCCTATTCGTTCGAGGGCATCGAGGTGTACAGCGGCCCGGCCAGTGTGCCGGTCGAGTTCCAAGGCAATCAGCGCGTAAGCAGCAGCTGTGGCACAATCATTTTGTGGTCGCGTCGCGGCGAGCTTCGCGCGAAAAAATTAAAGAAGGGCGAACCCACGCCATCCGCCCTCATCGCGCAACTGCTCGAAGACGCCCAGCTCTTCACCGTGTCGGATGTCGATAGCGCGGCGCGCGTCGACTCCGCGATGATCATTCGGCCGTTCTATCCCGACTCACTGTTCGACGCGCAGGTCGCGGGCGAGCTCATTGCCGAATTCGTCGTTGGGACCAATGGCGAAGCGGTCATGGAGACCTTCAACGCGATCACGACCACCGACCGTTCGCTGGTGGAGCCGGTGCGGCGTGCCGTCCGAGAGCAGCATTTCGTCCCCGCGATACGTAAGGGGCGCGTCGTCCAGCAGGTGATGCAGCTACCGTTCACCTTCGTTCCCGACTCCACCGCCCGCCGCCGCCGCTGACCCTATGCACCGACTGCTGTCCGTCACGTACCGCTACACAATCGCCGTCGCCGGCTCCATCGTGCTCGCCTCACCGGCCGCCGCACAGAAACTGCTGGACATCGGCAAGACGTCCGCCGGCACGCCGGTCTTCCTCGAGACCACGTCGGTGTCGCGCGCCAACGGCATCGTGACCGCCACGGTGCGGGTGCGGCTCGCGCCACCGATCAAGCACGCGTCGGGCGATCTGCGCAGTTCGCGCACGATCGCGATGATTGACTGCGTCAAGCAGACCGTGGCGACGAAGGAGAGCTGGTACTATCTCGACGACGCTGGGAAAAAGGTCGGCATGCACAAGACCGTAAAGCTCCCGGGCTTCGGCCCCTCCTTCAAGGGCTCACTGTCCGACGTGGCGATGCGCCACCTCTGCGCGGCTCCCCCGCCGCGGTAAGCAGCACGCCGGCAATGACCGTCGCCGCGCCCCCGAGTCCGAGCGGCGACAATCGTTCGCCCCAGACCACGTAGGCGGCCACCACCGCGACCACCGGTTCCAGCGTGGCAATCGTGGCCGCGCGCGCCGAGGGGAGCCGTTTGACCCCCTCGGCGTAGGCCAGATACGCCGCGTACGTGCTCACGATGGCCAGACAGGCGATGCCGCCCCACGTGACGAGACGCATCGACACGAAGGTGACGAAGGGGAGCATCGCGACCGCCCCGATGCCGAGCGACCATGACAGGACTCGCGCCGACGCGTTGCGCGAGAAGAGCCGCCTACCCACGAGGTAATACAGCGCATAGGTCGCGCCCGCGAGGAGTCCCCACCCCACGGCGCCGGGTGACCAGTGCATCGCCCGCTGCGCACTGGCGATCACGACCACGGCCACCCCACTCAGCGTCAGCGCCAGGGACAGCGCGGCGGGGGCGCTCACCCGCTCGTGGAAGAACAGGCGGCCGCCGATCGTGACCCAGATCGGCGCCGAGTACAGGAGAATCGCCGCCAGTGCCGCCCCGCCCTGCTCGATGCTGTTGAGATAGGCGAGATAGAACACCGCCACGCCAGCGACACCCAGGAAGAGCGCGGCGGGACGATCGGCGCGGCGGAGTGGCTCAGCCCGGATCATAGCCGCATGAACCGTGAAAAGCACCGCGGCCATGGAGGCGCGCCAGAAGGCGATCGTGAGCGGCGGGACACCATCCGCCAACGCGACCCGCGCCATGACCCCCAGCAGCCCCCAACAGCACGCCGCCACCACAATGGCGAACGTGCCGCGGCGCTGGGAGTCGGAAGTTTCGGGCGTCATCGCGCAGAATCTAGCAGCCGGCACGGGGGCGCCCCATGTTGCATGGATCCCACCTCTTTTTCCTCCGCTCAGCCCCCGTGCGTATGCCGCGCTCTCTGCAGGCTCGCTGCTCGCTCGTCCTCTCGCTCGTGACCGCGCTCGTGCCATTGGCGCGCACGCTCCCGGCGCAATCCGATCCGGGCTTCAGCGCGCTGCATTGGCGCGCCATCGGCCCCCTGCGCGCCGGCCGCGCGCGCGCCCTTGCCGGCGTGCCCTCGCAGCCCAGCGTGTTCTACGCCGGCTTCGACAAC
>CAIUOO010000376.1 GCA_903900795.1 uncultured Gemmatimonadota bacterium
GCGTGGGCGCGACCGCGACGGGGGTTGGCGCGACCACCGGGACGGCCTGCCCTGCGCGCCCGCACGCGCCGGTCACGAGCAACCACAGGACCGCGGCGAAATAGTAAGGACGTTTCACGCGGGAAACTTACAGAGAACGGGAGCAAAGGGGGGCCGCCGCCGTTGGCCATTTACCCGTCGCGCAGCCTACCGCAGCACCGGATACGCCGCGATCAGCGCGATGGCCTGTCCCACGAGCACGTCGCCGGGATAGTGCACGCCCAGCATCACGCGCGAAAATCCCACGAAGAGCGCCACGACCAGGAGCGGGATGGTGAGCGACGGCATCGCGACCGCGAGCCCGACGGCCACCGCCATGGCGGCACAGGCGTGTCCACTGGGGAACGAGAACCGATCGGGCACGAGCACGAGGGGGTCGGGGCCGTCGCCGCCACGCCACGCCGTAGGGCGCGGGCGGCCCACCAGGCGCTTCACGATCTGCACGACCGCGTGCGACGCGCCCAGCAGCAGCAGGGTGCGCCACGCCATCGCGACCGTGACCCCGGGCAACGCCGCCGACGCGATGCTGAGTGCAATGCTGGCCCGCGCGCCGCCCACATGGGTGAGCGTGGTCCAGAAGCGGCGGCGCGACCGCGCGGACGTGGCCGTCAGCACGAGGCGGAGAAACAGCGCGCGGTCGCGCGCATCGAGACGGGCCAGTAAAGGGCTCATGGACCACGATGATCGCGCGGGCCGGCCACGAGTTAGTGATCAGTGCGCCACGCGCCGGTCACGCGACGATCTCGATCGCGTCACGGGCAGTGGATCGGCGCCACATGACGACTCCCCCAGCACCGGCGCGATCAGGCGTCGGGCATGAGCCCCGCTTCCAGCGCGAAGCGCGTAAGCCCGGCCACGCTGTGAATCTCGAGCTTGCGCATGAGGCTTTCGCGATGCGCTTCCACCGTGCGCCGGCTGATCCCCAACTCGGCGGCGATCGCCTTGTTCGTGAGCCCGCGCGCCACGCCGCCCAGCACATCACGCTCGCGCGGCGTGAGCAGTTCGAGCTGGAGATGTGGCGCCGACACCGGGGCGGCCTCGCTGGCGCTGAGACGCTTCACCACCGCCGGACTGAAGAACGTCCCGCCCGCAGATACCGCGTGAATCGCCGCCCGCAGCTCTTCGCCGGCTGAGTCTTTCAGCAGATAGCCGTGCGTACCGATACGCATCCCTTCGCGCACGTACTCGCTCTGGTCGTGCATGCTGAGCAGGAGAATGCGCACCGACGGTAACAGCGCACGAAGGCGGGCCGCCGCGTGCAATCCGGTCTCCTCAGGCATCGTGATATCCAATACGACGACATCCGGCACGTACTGCTGCGCCAACTCCACCGCGATGCGACCGTTGGCCGCCTCGGCCACCACTTCGATGCCGGGATCGGCATCGAGGACGTAGCGTAGTCCCTCACGCACCAGCGCGTGGTCATCGGCGATCAGCACGCGGATGCGCGTGGGGGCCGGCCCGGCTTCTGTGTGGTTCAAGGTTTCAAGGGGTCAGAGTCGTTGAACGCGTCTGTGAAGCATCGAGATCCACCCGCGGCGCGCGAATCCGCACCTCCGCCCCCGTGGTCCGATTGGCGATCACGACCTCACCACCGATGGCGAAGATCCGCTCGCGCATGCCGGTGAGCCCCATGCGGTGCTCGGCATCACGAATGCGGCCGTGGCGACCGACGGGAAAGCCGTTCCCGTCGTCCCGTACGCGCAGCACCAGACCGTCGCCGTCCACCGAAACCAGCACGTCGACCTGCGTGGCGTGGGCGTGGCGCACCACATTCGACAACGCTTCCTGCAGTGCCCGAAACAGCGCCAGATCGGCGTCGGGGTGCAGTGGCGGGAACACGGCTGGGGCATCGAAGGTGGCACGGATTCCGCTACGCTCGGTGAAATCGGTGACCAGCGAATGCAGCGCCGGCCGCAGCCCCAGATCATCGAGCAACGTGGGGCGCAGATCGCTGGTGACCTGCCGAATGCTGGCGATGCCGGTGTCCACCAGCGACAGCAGGCGATCGAGACGTGGTGACGCCCCCTCGACCACCAACGGGCGTAAGGCCTCGAGCTGCATCTTCACGGCCGAAAAGACCTGCGCCGTTTCATCGTGCAACTCACGCGACAACCGACGGCGCTCGTCCTCGTGCTGCCGGACCATGCGCGCCGAGAGCTGCTCGAGCGCCGTGGTGCGCGTGGCCAGCTGACGGTCGAGCGCCGACTGTTCGAGTGCGGCCCCCACTTGCTGTCCCAGTGTGAGCAAAAAGTCGTCATCGAGCGCGGTGAACGGATTGCGCACATCGCCCGCCATCACCAGCGCGCCAACCAGGCGCGTGCCCGTCCCCACCGGCAGCGCGGCGATAAACGGCTGTCGTCCTTCGGCCGCCACCACCTGCGGCCGCCGAGAAATCCGCATACGGGTGAGCGCGTCGAGCACCGCTTGGTCGGGACGCGCGTTGTCCCACGCGGCACAGGAGCCGGCACCGCGAACGAATCGCCCGCGAGTCGCCGGCCCGATGGCCGCGGATGCGGCGTCATGGGAATCGGGCGGCGCCCGTTCGTCATCACGCCAGGCCGACAACACACCGTCCAGCACATCGGCGGCGGCCGCGTCGGCGGCGCCGTCGGGGTCGAACAGATACATCGCGGTACCACGCACACCGGGCAACGCGAGGGGGCGTGACAGCAGCGCATCGAGCGGATCGATGGTGCGATCGCGTCGTTGCAAATCCCCCGAGAGCGCCGACAGGGCACGTACGCCGCGTCCGAGATCATCGAGCACCAATAAGACCAGTCCGAACCCGACCAGCAATTCGAACGAGATGTCGAGGTAGTAGCCCCACGGCGTCCACGCCCCCTGCGCGCGGAGGAACGGATAGTCGAGGTGGTGCAGTCCCCACAGGAAGAACGAGATGGCGAGCAGGCGTGCGCCGGTGGACTGCGCAATGCGATGGTGACGCCAGAACACCCACCCGGTCCACATCGTCGCGCCGCTCAGGAACAACACCGCCGGCAGCGCGGCCCAGAGAAAATGATCGAGCTGATAGATCGCGACGTACGACCAGAGCGCGGGGAACAGCGCCACGAGCAGATACACCGGACGCGCCTTGGGTTGTCGCAGGAACATGATCGCCGACCAGAGCAGCACGAGCGCCGTCCATCCGGTGGTGACCTGGTGCCAGTACAGCCACACCCGCTCGCCGGTGATCAGAAAACTCAGAATGCAGAGCAGCCGCGCCACATACACGCTCCACGCCACCGCGAACCAGCCAAACCACGGCCGCCGATAGCGCACGTACAAATGCGCGCACAGCGCCGCGAGTCCGCTGGTGATCGCCCCCTGGAGCAGCGTGGCGGCCAGCTCGGTCGCCAGCAGCGGCGGCGGCTCCTGAATCATGTCGCCTTGCACGAGCGCGAGCAGCATCGGGACTCCGGGCCAGGTGGTCATGTCACGCTCCGAACGCTTGTCATCACACTATGCATTCGCGGCCGGCGTGCTGGCGCCGGTGATGGGCACGGTCGTGGCGCCGTCCTGCTGAATGTGGTACACGGTGCGCGACGGAAACGCGAAGCTCGAGCCGTTCTCACTGATGATGCGCATGAACGTGAGCAGCATGTCGTGACGGATCCGCAAAAATTCTTGCAAGTCGGTGGTGAGAAACCACGACACGACGTTGATGCGGATGGCTGAGTCGGTGAAGCCCACCACGTGCACGCGCACGATATCGGCAAACACCATCGGGTGCGCACGCAGCGCGGCCTCGAGCGCATTGCAGATGCGATCGAGTTGCTCCGGTGTGGTGTTGTAGGTGAGGTCGATGTCGGTGCGCAGCAGAATGCGATCGCGCTCGCCGAACGTCTCGATGCGCTCGTCGGCCAGACGCCCGTTGGGAATACGCACCACGGTCCGATCGACGGTACGGATGCTCGTGGAGCGCAACCCGACGCGCTCCACCTCGCCTTCCGACGCGCCGGCCCGCACCCAGTCGCCCACGCGGAACGCCTTGTCGGCGGCAAGCGACACGCTACCGAACAGATGCTCGACGGTTTTCTGCGCGGCCAGCGCCACCGCAATTCCACCGATCCCGAGACCGGCCAGCAGCGTGCCGACCGGATACCCGAACTGCGCCAGCGCGACCAACAGCGCAATGATCGCCAACGCGACGCGCAGGAAATTGCCCAGCAGTGGCACCAGTGTACGCGCCTGCGTGCCTTGCCCCGTGGCCCAGGCGGCGTTCGCCACGCGATCCTGCGCGAGCCGGATGATGCGCAGCAGCCCCCAGAAAATCGACAGCAGCACGAGGCCGCGCGTGAGCGACGTGAAGACGCCGTCGACCCGCGCGTTCAGTTGAAGCAACGACAGCAGCGGTCCGATCGCCAACGACGCCGCCCACAACCGGAACGGTCCGCGCAGATGTTCCAGCAGCGCGTCGTCCCAGTCATTCACGGTGTGTCGCGCGATGCGTCCCAGCAGATTGCGCAGCACGGCGCCGAGCCCCCACGCCAGCAACAGCACCACGGGAATGGCCAACCCCAGTCCGATCCACTGCCAGTAGTACACATTGAGCGGACCGTCGCGCAGGAGCGTTCGCGGGATTCGTTCACGCAGCCATGGCGCGCCCAAATTGTCGAACCAGTCGTCGATGCGCCCAACGGTGGCCTGCGAGAACACCCACCGCACCGGCCCGCCCGACGAGGGCGCCGCGAGACGCACCATCCGGACCGGATCCTCGCGGCCAGTGGCCGAGGTGATCACACCGATGCGGTCTCCGCCGATGTCGCCATCGGTGGTATCGCCGGCAACGGCGCCGGACACGGCGCGCACGTCGATCGCGAGGCGTTGCTCGAGAATCGTCTTGAGGCGACGCGCGAGTGTTGCGGCGCGATCGCGATCCGCCGCGGGAATCGACAGGTACGCGGCGGCGCCCTCGAAGTCACTGGCTTCGGCGAGCCGCAGGAATGCCTCCAGCGAGGCCCGCGGCGAGGCCGGCGACACGATCGACGAGGCGCTGTCGGCGCTGGGCGCCCGCGTGGGGAGCCCGAGCTGGGCTCGGGCCTGCGGCGAGATAGACAGACCGGCAGCGAGGACGACCACCGCCGCTGAAATGAGAATGCGAACGCGCATGCTCAAAGATACCCGGGTGACCAGCGAGTGCCCCGGGTGGGACTCGAACCCACGACCTATGGCTTAAAAGGCCACTGCTCTACCAACTGAGCTACCGGAGCGCCGACCCGCCAAGAAACGGGCCAGCCCCTCAATTTAGCGAAATGACGCCCCGCACGAACAGGGGAGCGGCGCGCAAAAATGACTTATCGCAGGCGGATCGTGAAGCGATGCCCCGCCCCCTCACGCAGCGTCTCCCACCCGTAGTCGAGGGTGAAGCGATCCACCGTGAACCCAGCCCCGGCCGTGACCGGCCGTTCCTCGCGCAATTGCGGACGGCGGCCACCCGCCCGACCGATGAAGGTCACCCCCTCGATCGGCGAGTAGCTGAGCTCCACCCCGCCGCGGGGAAACAGCTCACCATCGCGACGCACGTCGAGCTCCGCGGTGGCCCCCACGTCGACCCATTTCCCGAGCCCCTTCGGTGCCGTGGCGATGCCGAGGGCGAGCTGCGTGGGGAGTGCCTCGCGGCGGCCAGCCACGTCGAGCCGTGGTCCGAGATGCTGCACCGCGACCCCCACGGTGCTGTTCAGCAAGGACAGTGTCTTCGAGGCGCCGATGTCGAACGCGACACCGCCCGCGCGATCATCCGTGACGCGCTCTTCGACGTACTTGGCGGCCACGCCCCAGCGGATCTGCTTCCACGTGAGCGATGCCGCGACGCTCGCCGCCAGGCTGGTGGTACCACCGGCGTTGTCACCAGTCAGCACGTCACTGCGCGCCGGGAATACGCCGTATCGCGGCCCCGCGTCGAGCAGCTGCACACCGACCCCGATACCGAGCGGGCCGATGGTGGAACTGCTGGCGAACTGTCCCGCCGTGGCGCCGCTGGAATAGCGCTCCGCGCCGAACGCCAAGCCGGTCCCGGTCCCCACCAGCGCAGGATTGCCGAACACGGCATCGACATCTCGGAGGGCTACCTGTGTACCGCCCAACGACAACACGCGGGCCGAAGCCGGCAGCTTGAGCACGAGCGGCGCATAGCGCTCACGTTGGTCCGGTGCCGATGATTGCGCCCGTGCACTCGTGGCGACGGTGCCGGTGGCCATCGCCGCGACCAGCGCACCGCGGTGAAGCAGCATGAGGGAGCGGCTCATCGCGCCGCTCCGATCGTGTGTGCCGTGAACTCGGAACGCATGTTGGAGAAGCCGATGTTGTCGAGAAGGATCGTGCCGGCGAGGCTACGGTTGAAATGCCACCGCACGCGCGTAATACGGGCAGGGTCGAACCCTGGCGTGGCGCGGGCGAAATCGGCGAGGGGAATCGCGTACGTTTGCAGCACGATCTCGTACACGTTGGCAAATCGTTGCTTGTCGCGGCCGGCGCGACGGTACACGTACGACTCCAGCGGACGGCGCACCGCACCGTAGGCCGACAGTGGTACGGACGCCGATCGACCGGCGGCGTCGGTCACCTCGATCGAGAGATCGATCGGCACCGTATCGGGCTTCGCGTCCTTCGCCGACGGCTTCTTTGGCGCGGGCTTCTTGGCCGCCTTCTTCGACAGCGAGTCGGCCTGCTTCGTGGTGTCACGCGCCGCCGCACGCGGACCCGGCTTGGCGTCGGTCGGCGACAGCGAGAACACCAGCGACGACGCGGCGCCCACGCTCCACGCGCTGCGCAGCGAATCGCTCACCTGCATGGCAAACGACGCCGCCGTGCCCAGCTTCGTGGTGTCGTCGCCGGCGATGCGGTTGTTCCAGCCGATCGTGACGGCGCTGTGCGCCTGCGTGGACCCGCGCGATCGGAACGGCACGGGCGATTCCTTCCACACCGCCACCGAGTCACTCGACAGCGTGACGCCCGGCACTGAGCCGGAGGTTACATCCACGTCTTCCTCGAAATCGGCGGCGGCGCGAAACGCACTCTCCTGAAAGCGCGTGGTGTACATCGTTTTGGGCAACCACTGACCGACCACACGATGATCGCGGAACATCGGCAGATACTCGCTCTTCCCGCGTAACGTGGCATCGAGAAAGGCGGAGATGTACACCTCGGCGAATTGGCGCTGATCCGCCTGCGATATGAGGCCGCGTGTATCGAGCGACCGCGCACTGCGCGGCCCGCCGTCGAGGCTGCCCCACGTGGTGTTCCACTGCCCATGATTGGCGCGGTACACGAACACCGCCGACTTGAACCACGGCTTGCCGTCGGTAAAGCGGATGCGCTCGTACTGCGCCAGCCCGTTGAACGTGGACACGTCGCCGTCGTGCGAGCCGTGGATCAGGAAGTAGTTGTAGTTCATCACCGGCGTCGGCTTGTCGGCGGGGCGGTACTGCCCGTCCACCGGCGCGATCGCCACGAGCGACTTGATATCGAAATTGAAATCGAACTTCACCGTGGCGTCGTCGGGGTAGTACGCCAGCCGGTTGAACGCGCCGGCCACCGTGACCGCTTCGCCACCGCGCGAATGTCCCATCAGCGCGATGTTGTGCATATCGACCTTGCCCTTGAGCGGCGAGCCGGTCGAGTCGTTGAAGCCCTTCCACGCCTGCAGGTGCTTGAGCAGCATCCATCCGCGCGCATCGTTCTCGCCGCGGATGTTGCCGTTCAGAAAGTTTTCATCCACCGACGCCACGATGTAGCCGCGCGACGCGAGCAGCTCACCGAGGTATCGGTAGCCCGGATCGGAGAACTGCTTCATGTCGTGGTTGCCATGCACCACGAGCACGAGGGGAAACGGCCCCGGCGCGTCGGGATACCACACGCGCCCGTTCACCGGCAGCTTGGTGAAGTCGAATCCCCAGTACTTCTTGCGAATCTGCGCCTGCTTGGGATCGGGCGCTGTCGCGAACTTGGCACCGTTCACCGCGGCCGTTTTCAGTGTGACCGAATCGCGATACACGGCGCGCTGCTTGTCGGTGCCGCTGCCGTAGTACAGCGTCTTGACCGCGAAGCGGCCCTTCTGCGACGGGTTCGGTGCATCGAGCAGTTGGCGCGACAACACCACATCGGAATCGTCGTGCGCCAATTTGAGCGGAGCGACACACGCACCTGCGCCAAGCGTTGCGATCAAGGCAAGCGCGATCGTAAGCGAACGCGACCGCGTCGCGGGCATCCGTTCTGTTTTCCAGCGTCGCATAATGGCCGTCAAGAGGTGAGGAATGCCAAGCGGACCCGGCACCACGCTCTATGTACGCCCGTGCAACGGA
>CAIUOO010000377.1 GCA_903900795.1 uncultured Gemmatimonadota bacterium
TAGTAGCGTCCAGTTGGTTGCGTCACTTCGCGATGCGTCAGGGGCACCGCTGTCTGGCCGCACCATCACCTGGCGAAGCGCCAACGAAAATGTGGCGTTCGTGTCGAGCACCGGCCTGGTCGTGGGCGTCCGGAGCGGCACGGCCATCATCACCGCGACTTCCGAGGGCATCAGTGCATCAGTTTCGATCACGGTTCGCTGAGGTGCGCCTGCGGGCGCGCACTGCGCGTCGCCTCGCCGCAACGCTCGTCGCCATTGCCGCGTGCGGGGCGCCGCTCCGAGCCCAGAGCGTCACGGAGAGCACCATGCCGAGCGGTGCGCCGAGCCTGACCCCGAAGCGTACGCTGACCACGGGCGCGGCGCCGGGCTGTGCACTGCCCGTGATCGGGCAGACCCCGGCCGCCCGGCGCGACAATGCCGAGGCGCGTCGTCTCGCCGCCGCGGGGCAGGAAGCCGCGCTGATCGGCGATCAGGCGGCCGCCCGCGACGCGTTTGCACGCGCAGCGGTGCTCAATCCGGGCGACGAGCGCATCGCCTACGACCTGGGTCGCGCGCACGAGGAACTCGCCGACTCGGCGAAAGCGATCGCGGAGTTCTGTCGATACCTCGCACTCTCGCCCGCAGGACGCGAAGCTGTCGATGTGCGTGATCGCCTGCAACGCATCGTACCCGTCGCCGCGCAACGCGGGGCGGACGATGTGCAGGTGGCCTTTCGTCTCGGACTCGCCCTCTTCGACGACGGGAGCTACGAGGCGGCCATCCGGGCATTCGATGATGTGGTGCGCAACGCGCCGACGGCGTCCGAGGGATATTTCAATCGTGGATTAGCCCGTGCGGCCAACGGATCGCGCGCCGCTGCCCTGCAGGACCTCGAGCAGTATCGTGCGAATGCGCCGACGGTCGACGATCGCGTGCAGGTCGGGCGTGCCATCGAAGTGCTGCGCCGTCCGGTCTACCGTCCCGGCGTGGCATTCGCCCGCAGCATTGTCCCCGGTTTCGGGCAATTCTATACCGGCCATCCAGTGCGCGGCGTGCTCGTCCTCGCGGCGGTCGGCGGCGCGACGGGGTTGGCGTTCACACAACAGACCTCGACGACCACGATCGCGTATGTGGATCCGAACGGTGCCCCCGCGCCGTACACGCAGACCACCCAGGAACGCGCGTTCTTCACGGTCGGCTTGGGCGCCGCGGCCGCCGTCACCGTCATCGGCCTGATTGACGCAGTCGTGTCGGCCAATCGCTCGCAGCGCGGCGCCACAATCGTGGCGCGCCGATCACGGAGCGTCGGTCTCGGCAGCGCCACCTCCACCCTCGCCGTCGCGCCCTGGTTCGATCGCCGCGGACCCGCTGGGGTGACGGCGACGCTTCGCTTTTAACGCGTCTTGAAGGCGCCGATCGCGTTCCTGGTAAACGCGGACAGCACGAGCGTGCCGCTCATCGCCGCACGCTCCGCGAGCAGGGTGTCCCACTGTTCGGTGCCCGTCCAGAACACGCGCTTGAGCATCGCCATCGCCTCGGGATTCGATGCGGCGAGCGTGGTGGCCAGGGCGGTAACGGCGTCATCCATGGCGGCCACCTCGTCGAAGAGCTTGGCGTACAGGCCATGCCGCTCGCCCCACGCCGCGTCGCGCCAATCCGCATCGACCGACATCGCCCCGAACGCGGCGAGTCCGATCTTCTTTTCGATGACGGGCCCCACCACGAACGGGCCGATGCCGACGGCCAATTCGCTGAGCTTGGCTGACGCCTTGGACACCGCCATGCTGAAGTCGGAGGCGGCGATGAGTCCGACCGCGCCCCCCGCGGCTTTGCCGTGCACGCGACTGATCACGAACTTCGGGGCACGGATCATGGCGAGGATCACACGGGCAAACCCGCTGAAAAACTCCTGACCCTGTTCCGGACTCGCAATCGCGGTGAGCTCGTCAAACGACGCACCGGCGCAAAACGGACCGGTGCCACCGCTCTGCAAGACGATGACCCGTGCCGATGGGTCGGCGCCGAGTGCGGTGACCGCGGCCGCGAGATCGCGCAGAATGGCACTCGGCAGCGCGTTGCTCTTCGGATGAAAGAATTCGATGCGGCCGATACCGTCGGCAATATCAGTTCGGACGTAGCCGTCTGGACTGTTGGCGGGGAGGGGAGCGTCTGTCGTCATAGCTGCAAAATAGCGTCGCGTTCCGATTGTCGAACCCCGTTTGCGGTGGGTACATTCCGTACATGGACCAGAACCCGACCGTCCCCACCGAGGATCCGGCCCTCCTGGCTGCCTTCGAAGCTCGCATCGCCGCTGGCGAAAGCATCGAGCCGAAGGACTGGATGCCGGAGCGCTATCGCAAGCAGTTGACGCGGATGATGTCGCAGCACGCGCACTCCGAAATCGTCGGCATGTTGCCCGAGGGCAACTGGATCACACGCGCGCCGTCATTGCGCCGGAAGATGTCGCTCATCGCCAAGGTGCAGGACGAAGCCGGACATGGGTTGTACATCTACTGCGGCACCGAGACGCTCGGTGTCGATCGTCACGACCTCGTCGAAGCACTGCTCGATGGCCGTGCGAAGTACTCCAGTATTTTCAACTATCCCACGCTGTCATGGGCGGACATGGGCGTGATCGGATGGCTGGTCGACGGCGCCGCCATCGTGAATCAGACCGTGCTGGCGAAGGCGTCGTACGGCCCGTATGCCCGCGCCATGGTGCGCATCTGCAAGGAAGAAAACTTCCATAAGCGCCAGGGCTATGAGATTTGTTCGGTGCTCGCCAATGGCACGCCGGCACAGAAGGCGATGGTGCAGGAAGCGTTCAATCGCTTCTGGTGGCCGTCGCTCATGATGTTCGGGCCGAGCGACACCGATTCGCCGAACAGCGCCGAGTTGCTCAAGTGGCGCGTCAAGCGGAAGACCAACGACGAACTGCGTCAGCGCTTCGTCAATCTCACGGTGCCGCAGGCCATTGCCATCGGCATCACCGTGCCGGATCCCGATTTGCACCTCGATGCCGACACCGGCAACTGGGAATTCGGCGAGATTGAATGGAGCGAGTTCTTCGAAGTGCTGAAGGGCAACGGTCCGTGCAACCGCGAACGGCTCGAGGCACGTCGGAAGGCGCACGAAGACGGCGCATGGGTGCGGGCGGCGGCAACGGCATATGCCGAGAAGCAGCAGGCGCGTTCCTCCACGGCTGCGGCCTGATCACCGGATCCTGATCATGGCAGACAATCAGTGGCCCCTCTGGGAAGTGTTTACGCAGCCCAACAAGGGCGAACCGTTCGAACACGCCGGCAGCGTGCACGCACCCGACGGCGAGCTCGCGCTGCAGAACGCGCGCGACGTGTATGCGCGTCGCGGCGAAGCGGTGAATCTGTGGGTCGTGCCGAGCGCTGCGATCGTGGCCTCGGCGCCGTCGGATGCGGGTCCGTTCTTCGACCCGGGTAACGACAAACCATATCGTCATCCGCAGTTCTATATCGCGCCGCGCGGCGTGCGCATCTTTTGAGTCGCTGATGACCGAACCGTCGTTCCAGGTGGCCGCCCCGCGCAGTACGCCGGTCGCCAATCCGCTGTTCGAGTACCTCCTGCGCCTCGGCGATGATCGCCTGGTTCTTGGGCACCGGCTGTCGGAGTGGTGCGGTCACGGACCGATCCTCGAAGAGGATATCGCGCTCTCCAACATGGCGCTCGATCTGATCGGACATGCGAGCTCGTTGCTGGCGCTCGCCGGTGAGGTCGAAGGGCAGGGACGCGATGCCGACACGCTTGCGTATTTCCGCGAGGCCGTCGCCTATCGCAACGTGCTGCTGGTGGAGATCCCGAACGGCGACTTCGCGGTCACGATGGTGCGGCAGTTTTTGTTCGATGCCTACAGCGTGCTGCTGTGGGACGCGCTCTCGCGTTGCGAGCACGAAGGCCTCGCCGCCATCGCCGCCAAGTCGCTCAAGGAAGACAAGTACCACCTGCGCCACAGCAGCGAGTGGGTGGTGCGGTTGGGAGACGGTACCGAAGAGAGTCACGCGCGTGCGCAGCAGGCGCTTGACGCGGTGTGGCGTTACACCGGCGAGCTGTTCGACCACGACGCGGTCGATGACGCCGTCGCCGCCGAAGCGTTCATCGCCATCGATCATGACGCGCTGCATTCGCTGTGGCTCACGATGGTGAAGGACGTGGTCCAGCGCGCCACGCTCACGCTCCCCACCGACCCGGCCATGCGCCGCGGCGGACGGCGCGGTTTTCACACCGAATCACTGGGGCACTTGCTGGCGACCATGCAGATCGTGGCGCGTTCGCATCCCGGCGCCTCCTGGTAGGCGGCCCGCCATGCTGAGCCCAGACGAAGTGTACGGGGTTCTCGACACGGTGATGGACCCCGAGGTTCCGGTCATCAGCGTGGTCGAGCTGGGCATCGTGCGCGACGTGGCCATCCACAACGATGCGGTCACGATCACGATCACCCCGACCTACTCGGGGTGCCCGGCCATGCGTGAAATCGAAGCCGATATCCGCACGGCATTGGTCGCTCGCGGCGTGCACGACGTGAACGTGAAGCTGGTGCTGTCACCGGCATGGACCACCGACTGGATCGGCCCCGAAGCGCGCGAGAAGCTCCGCGCCTACGGCATCGCCCCACCAGGGCGCGCCGAACCGCAGGGACTGATCACGCTCACGCGCGCCCGCGTGGCGGTACAGTGTCCGTTCTGCGGCTCGAACGACACGCGCCTGCAAAGTGAGTTCGGCAGCACGGCGTGCAAAGCGATCCACGTATGTAATTCGTGTCGGCAGCCGTTTGATGAATTCAAGGCACTGTAGACTGCAAACTCCCTAGTGAGCAGGGGGGAGGGTATCAGGGGAGAGGAAGCAGGTGAACCGCGCGTGGTTCCTGCCTCCTGCCCCCTGATA
>CAIUOO010000378.1 GCA_903900795.1 uncultured Gemmatimonadota bacterium
ATGAAGTCACCGTTCACGAAGGCGATCGTGCCGCTCGCGTCGGCGTACACCGTGTTGTTCGACGAATTCGTGCGCAGCTCCATCACCTTCTTGTAGCTCGCGAAGTCGCTCGTCTTGGTGCGGCCGAACGACTGCATCAGCGCTTTGATCGGTTCCTGCATGAGCCGCACGGCCACCCACTTGCCGTTGTCGTTGCGGATGATCGGCCCCTGATGGCTGAAATACGCCGTAACGGTCTTGCGCTGTAGGCCGGTAGCGGTCTTGTACGGCAGCACGATGCGCTTGGCCTGCATCTCGCGTTCACCACCCGCGTACTGGTAGAACACCTTGCCGTCGCGCTCGGCCACCGTGAGCTGATACTCGTCGGCGACGTCGCCGCCACCGGTGGTGTGCATCCAGCCGTTCTTGTCGTTGAAGCCCTGATAGATGAAGAACTGCCCCCACGTGACGGCACCATACGCTTTCAGCCCCTCCTCGCTGGTCACGTGAATTTCCGGCCGGAAGTAGTGATCCGTGTGCGGATTGATCATCAGCAGCGCGTGGCCGTTGGCGGTGTTCTTGGGCGCGATCGCAAAGCCGTTCGATCCCGTCGGTTCACGCGGCTCGAACTCGGCGTCGAGCTCTTCGCGCGACGGACCGGCCGGCGTCATGCCCATGCGTGGTGCGTAGAACTGCTCGATGCCACCCGCGTTCACACCGGCGATATCGCCGCCGATGCTGCCTTCGGTGAACGTGAGCGCCATCCACGGCTCGAACTTCGTGAGCAACTTCGGCTTCACCTGCGGGTGCGTGGCCAGATAGTAGTTCAGTCCATCGGCAAAGCCGTTCATCAATGCCTTCAGCCACACCGGGCTCTCGGCGTACTTCGCCTTCATGTCGAGCGTGTCGATGAAGAGCTTCATGCGCAGGTCGCGCCAGAGCGCGCCCTCACCCTCCACTTCGGACGTGCGCCCCATCGCGGTGATGTAGTTCGTCTCGACGCGATTGAAGTCGTCTTCGGCCTGCGCATACACCATCCCGAACACGGCATCGGCATCTGATTTGCCATAGACGTGGGCAATACCGTACTGGTCACGCATGATCGTAATGCGGTCGGCCTGCTTCTTCCATTTCGACGGCTGCGCCGACGAGACGGTGGGCACGACGAACGACGCGAGCAGCAGGGTCGCCGCGATGGCGGAGCGGAGCATGATGCGCATGGGAAGGCCTACCGTGGTCTACAAGGTGGGAGTTACAGGCGGTACACCGAGATGGCGCTGTCGTCGAAGATCTGCGTGTGCTGCGGTTTCACGATCGTGGGGAGAACGTGCACGCGCGCATGCTCGATGGCGAGGATCGTCGAGAATTTCTGCCGGTGCCAGCTCTCGATGAGACGGTCGAGCATCTTCGATTCGTACGGGGGATCGGCAAAGGCGATGTCGAACTTCCCCGACGGCAAGGCGCCCGCGAACGGCAGGGCGTCTTTCTTGTACACACGGGTCTTGTCGCGCACGCCGAGCGCGGCGATGTTGGCCTTCAACGCGTGCAGACTCGAGGGACGGAACTCGACAAAGTCCACGTACTTGCCGCCGCGCGAGAGGGCTTCGAGACCGAGTGCGCCGGTCCCGGCGAACAGGTCAATCATGCGCGCCCCTTCGAGATCGTTGCGCAACAGGCGCATGAGCGCGACCCGCACCAGCTCGCCGGTGGGGCGCACCCGGAAATCGTTGGGTGAGGTGAGGTGTCGTCCTGCAAACTTTCCGGCCACAATGCGCATAACGGTCTTCTGTCCTACTCGGGTTGGTTGCGCATGTGATCGGCCAGCTGGTGCATCCTGAGTCGCAGATATCCGCGGAGTTCCTCGGACATCGGGTGCTCGGTCAGCGCCTGATCCATGCACCACAGCCACTCGTCCCGCTCACGCGCGCCGATGGCAAAGGGAAAATGCCGCATCCGCAGCTTCGGATGGCCAAACTGCTCCACGTACAGGTCCGGCCCGCCCGTCCACCCGGTAAGGAACAGATACAGCTTCTCGCGGGACGCCTTGAGGCTGGTCGCGTGAAGCGCCCGCACGTGCACCGCGTCGGGCGCGGTGTCCATAAGGTCGTAGAAGCGATCGACCAGCGCACGGATGCCGGTCTCGCCGCCGAGGTCGTCGTAATGAGACATAGGAGTGAGGAAGACTAGCGTGAGAGGACTCAGGGGCAAACGGCCGGGGGAATCAGGGGCAGACGGCGCGAAGAGGAAACGGCGCGAAGAATCAGGGGCGCGAAGGTGAACGGCGCTAAAAGTGGAGGGCGGCACGTGCTTGCAGAACGACCCGCGCACGAGGACCTATCAGAAATTTTGTGTGCGAGGCATATCATGACACCTGATCGGAGTCTATATGCCACGCAAATCGAAAGAACCCGGAGCGGCCGAGGCGCGGCCTGAGGGTGAGACCAATCATCGGAATGGCCGCACCGGCAAGACCGTGCTCACGGAGGACGGGCCGCTGCGCATTGCGGTGCCGCGCGACCGGGACGGGACGTTCGAGCCGATCCTGATCCCGAAGCACGCGCGCCGCTTCACCGGCTTTGACGACAAGATCATCGCCATGTACGCCCGCGGCATGACCGTGCGCGAGATCCAGGGCTTCCTGGCGGAGCAGTACGGCACGCAGGTCTCGCCGGACTTTATCAGCAGCGTGACGGACGAGGTGATGGCCGAAGTGACCGCGTGGCAGCAGCGGCCGCTCGAGCAGATGTACCCGGTGATCTTCTTCGACGCCCTGCGGGTGACGATTCGCGACGACGGGGTGGTCGGCAATAAGGCCGTCTACGTCACGCTGGGCGTGCTGCCCGACGGCACGCGCGAGGTCCTCGGGCTGTGGATCGAACAGACCGAAGGGGCCAAGTTCTGGCTCAAGGTCTTCAATGACCTCAAGACCCGCGGCGTGCAGGACGTGCTGATCGCCGTCGTGGATGGCCTGACCGGACTGGCCGACGCCATCGAGACGGCGTTTCCGACGACCACGGTCCAAACGTGCATCGTGCACGTGCTCCGGAACAGCCTCGACTACGCGAGCTGGAAGGACCGAAAAAAGCTCGCCGCGGCCCTGCGCGACTTCGCGGCCGGCCCCTGGGGGCAGAAGCATCCGACCATCGTGCAGAGCTGGCAGCGGGCCTGGGCGCATGTGATCCCCTTCTTCGCGTTTCCCCCGGCCGTGCG
>CAIUOO010000379.1 GCA_903900795.1 uncultured Gemmatimonadota bacterium
GCGATGACCTCCTGGGGCGGCAGCGACTCCGTGAGTGCGGTGAAGCCGCGCAGGTCGGACATGAGAATCGTGAGCTCGCGTTCTTCGCCGCCGATCTCGAGTCCCTCCGGCGTCTCGAGAATGCTGGTCACGACTTCCTCGGACACATAGCGACCGAAGGCACTCCGCACGATGGCATTGATACGCGCCAACTCGTCGTGCTTTTCGGCGAGCCCGACCCGCAGCTGGTTCATCGTGAGATGCGTCTGGACGCGGGCCAGCAGTTCGTGCGCATTGAACGGCTTACTCACGTAGTCGACGGCACCGAGTTCGAACGCCCGGACGAGATCGGCGGTGCCGGTCTTCGCGGTGAGGAAAATGACGGGAATCTCACGCCACGCCGGATTGGCCTTGATGTGGGCGCAGGCTTCATAGCCATCCATCACCGGCATCATGATGTCGAGCAGGATCAGGTCCGGAACGGCGCGGCTCATCGCCTCGAGCGCCTGAGCGCCGTTGGTTGCCACCATCACCTGATAGCCGGCCGGCTTGAGCGTCGCGGCAAGCGTTTGGATGTTGGCCGGGGTGTCATCGACGACCAGAAGGCGCGCGGTCATGGGCTGCATCGGCGGGCGCTGGAGGAAGCGAAGGGACGCGTCGGGCTCAACGTAGAGACGGGATAGTTGCCTCGCACCGCACGCGCGTCAAGCTGGCGACCCGCTCTTGCCCTGCCAGCCCCGCCGTCGGTTATTGTTGCGAGGCCCCTTTATTGTACCGATACCCCGCGGACCAACCACGCATGTCCCCTGAATCCGGACCTCCCCCCGTGCGTATCCGTGTGCTGGGGTGCTCCGGCGCCATCGCCGCCGGGTGCCGTACGACGGCGTTTTTGCTGGACGATCGGGTGTTGTTCGACTGCGGCACGGGCGTGGGTGAGCTCTCCGTGGAGGAGATGACGCGCATCGACGATGTCGTGCTCACCCACGCGCATCTCGATCATGTGCAGTCGTTGCCGCTGTTGGCGGACGTGGTCCTGCCCACGCGGATGGCCCCGCAGGGACGGGGCGCCATCCGTGTGCATGGGTTGCCGGCTACGCTGGAGGCGCTGCGCACGCACGTGTTCAACGGCGTGCTCTGGCCCGACTTTCTCTGCATCCCGAGCGCGGCCCAGCCCATTCTGACGTTTCACCCGTTCGCGGTCGGTGACGTGCTCACGCTTGGGGAGGGAGCCAACGCCCGCCGGCTGTGGGTGCTCCCCGCCGTCCATCCGGTGCCCGCGTGCGGGCTCGCGGTCGACACCGCCGACGGCTGGTGGGTGTTCACGGGCGACTCGGGTCCCAACCCGGCCTGCTGGGCGCTGTTGGAATCGGAGCCGCTGGCGCAGGTGGTGGCCGACGTGTCCTTCACGGATGATCTGGCCGCGTTGGCCGAACGCTCAGGGCACCTGATCCCGAGCACCTTGGCCGACGTGCTGCGCCGATTACCGGGGCGCGTGCCGGTATACGTGACGCACCTCAAGCCCGGCGACGACGCCCTGGTCATGGCGCAGGTGCTCGCGATCGACACCCCGCACCCCGTGGCACGGCTCGCGCCGGGGCAGCACTTCGAGATGGCCGCTAGAGTCGGAGTTGATCGAGCAAGTCGGTAAACGCCGATGCGCCGAGCAGTGGCGCGTACTCGTGCCGTGCTCCAAGGTAAATCACGTCGGCGTCGCGCTCGTCCACCGCACGCTGGAGCCACGTGATCGCGTCGTCGGGGGATCCGCTGGCCAGATGCGCCCGGGCAATGAGTGACGCGCCTACGTAGCGCTCCTCTCGCAGCCCCAACAGTCCGTCACGCACGTCCTGCGCCCGCGACCGGTCTCCCATGGCGGCGGAGACCAGCGCGCCGAGCGTGAACATTTCCGGCGACCCACCGGTGAGGTCGATGGCCTGCGCCACGCTCTCCTCGGCGTCGGCCACCAGGCCGGCCCCGAGTTGCGCCTGCGCCAGGAAGAAGTGCGCCATGCCGAATTTCGGGGCGAGCGCCAGCGTCTGGCTGTGCCGCGCGATGGCATCGTCGCAGCGTCCCGCGAGGGCGAGCACGATCCCCGCCGTGGCGCTGATGGCCAGCGAGAGGGGGTCGAGGGTTTGTGCCTGCGCGATGTCGGCCATGGCGTCGTCAAAGCGCGCCAGCGGCACCCACAGAGCGACGGCGCGCCACTGATAGGCCGTGGCATACGCCGGGGCGAGCGTGACGGCGCGGGCGAAGCTGGCTTCGGCGGCGGCCCAGTCGTGCTCGTACGACGCGGCGACCATGCCAAGGGCGGCGTGGGGCTCGGCAAGTGACGGATCGATGGCCAGCGCCTTGCGGGCCATCTCGCGCGCCAGTGGCATCACCTCATGCGGGGCCCGGGCGCCGTAGGTGCCGAGCACCACGTAGCTGTCGGCGAGTCCGGCGAAGGCGGGGGCGAACTGCGGGTCGCGCTCGGTGGCGGCGTGGAACAGCGCCACGGCTTCCGACAGTCCCTCCTCGGTGCGCCGGTTCCACTGGAAGCGCCCCTTGAGATACAGCTGGTAGGTCTCGACGTCGGTGGAGGGGGCGGCGGCGCGCGCCATGGGGGCCGGCGCTCCCGCCGTCGGGGCTCCCGCCGTCGGGGCTCCCGCCGCCCCGGAGACCAGCGTGGCTTCGAGCGCGCCGGAGATACTGGCGCTGATTTCGTCCTGGATGGCGAACACGTCGTCGAGCAGACGGTCGAATTGCGCGTTCCACAGCTGCTGCCCGTCGGCCACGCGCAGCAGGGCGACCTTCACGCGGATACGCGCGCCTCCGCGCTGGACGCTCCCCTCGAGGACATGCGCCACCTTGAGGGCGGTCCCGATGGAGGCGAGATCATCGGTCTTGCCGCGGAAGGCATAGCTCGACGTGCGGGCCGCCACCTGCAGCGTGCGCAACCGTCCCAGCGCGCTGATGACTTCGTCGGCAATACCGTCGGCGAGGAAGGCGTTCTCGGGATCACTGCCGATGTTGGTGAACGGGAGGACGGCGATCGAGGGGAAGGCGGGCGCGGCCGGGGCCGGCGCGGTGGCGGTGGCGCGCGCGAGCTCCTTCGCGAAGGCGCCGGCGGTCGCGAACCGGTCGGCCGGGTCGCTGGCCAGCGATCGGGTGAGCGCGTCGACGACGTGGGGTGGCACCTCGGGGCGCTTGGTGTCAATCGGCGCCGGGACCTCGAAGAACCGCTTGGCGATGACGGCCTGCGCGGTGGGGCCGGTGAAGGGCTGCTCGCCGGCCAGCATCTCCCACAACATGAGCCCCAGCCCGTACTGGTCGCTGCGCCCGTCGATCCCAGCCTCGCCGGCGGCCTGCTCTGGGCTCATGTACGCCGGTGTTCCCACCGCCATGCCGGCCGCCTCGCCGTCGGCGCCGGCGTCTTCTTCCATCGAGGCGGACATGGCGCGCGCGACCCCGAAGTCGAGCATCACGGCATGCCCGGCGAGCATCAGGATGTTTTCCGGCTTGACGTCGCGATGCAGCACGTCGGCGGCGTGGGCGTAGTTGAGCGCGTCGGCGACCTCCCGGGCAATCTGGACCGCGTCGGCCACGCCGAGCCGTCCGTCGCGATCGAGCCACGCGCGGATGTCTTCGCCGTCGACGAAGGGCATGACGTAGACCGGCACCCCGTCGGCGGTGCCGGAATCGAGCAGCGGCAGGATGTGCGGGTGCGTGAGCCGGGCCGCCAACTGGATTTCCCGGAGACACCGTTCGGCGCCGAACGAGGCCGCCACTTCGGGGAGCATGACCTTCACGGCCACGAGCCGGTCGTGCTTGAGGTCGCGCGCGAGATATACGCGAGCCATGCCGCCAACGCCCAGTTCGCGTTCGATGCGGTAGCGATCGGCAAGGGCCTGCTGAAAGGTCGTCACGGTAAGGACCGGCTCCGGTCGGCGACATGGTGGCGCGCGCGGCGCGGCGACGACGCCGAGTCCGCTTACTCCGGTGAAGTATAGCGCGCGTCCTGAGGTCTGTAGACGCTTCGGCGGGTCGCCTCGCCGGCAGTGGACCGGTTCTGGCGGCCTGAGGCACGCATGCCTACTATTCCGCCCATTCACGCATTTGTGGCGTGCCTGCCGCCCTCTCCTCCCGAATCGCATGACGTCCCCCACGCCGCTTCACGCGCGGCCGCCGCTGCGTCGGCTTGCCTCATTGGCCCTGCTGTTCGCGGCAGCCTGTGGCGGCGACGCGCCCGCCCCGACGCGTCCCGTGATCGGCTTGATGCAGGTGGCGGCGATTGCCCCGCTCGACGACGCCAAGGACGGCTTCCTCCAAGCGCTCGCCGACTCGGGGTACGTGGCCGATTCGACCATCACCATCATCGAGCGGAATGCGCAGGGGGACATTCCGACCCTGTCGCTGATCGCCAACGAGTTCAAACAGCGCGGCGTGACCCACGTGGCCACCCTGGCCACCGTGACGCTGCAGAGCGCGATGAAGGTGATTACCGACCGGCCGCTGGTTTTCGGCGCGGTGGCGAATCCCTATATCATCAACGCCGGCACCAGCCCGACCGAGCACCGCCCCAATCTCACGGGCGCCGACATTCCGTTGCCGGTCGAGAAAACACTCGCGGTGGCGATCGAGGCATTTCCCGCAGTCACCTCGTGGGGTACGCTGTTCGATCCGTCTGATCCGTTTGCCGAGTTTTACCTCGAAAAGACCAAGGCCGCGGCCCTCGCGCAGGGCGTGAAATTGGTGACGGTGGCGTGCACGAGCCCATCGGACATCGTGACGGGGGTGCAGACGTTGCGGGCGCAGGGAGCGCAGGGGATCATGCAGATCCCGAGTGTCATGATCATTGGCGGCATGCCGGCGATGGTAAAGGCGACGCGCGAGGCCAACATGCCCCTCGTGGCGGCCAGCACCGGCAGCGTCGGCCCGCCGATCGCGCTGGGCGCGAGTTTCCGGGACAACGGCTACGATATGGGGCTGATCATGATCCGGGTGCTGCGCGGCACGTCACCGGCGGTCATCCCGATTCAGTCCACGAAAAAGGCCCGCTTGGAGGTCGACCTGGCCGCGGCCAAGCGGTACGGGATGGTGATCCCGCAGGCCATCATCGACCGCGCCGACAAGGTGGTGCCGGAAACGGGGGCACCGGAGCCTGGCGCGGCGAAAGCCGGCTCGGCCACGGCCGGCTCGGCCACGGCCGGCTCGGCCACGGCCGGCTCGGCCACGGCCGGCTCGGCGGCGCCGAGTACCCCGGCGAATTCTCCGTGGGCCCTGTGGTGGTCCACGCTGGCGCAGGGACTCGCCTACGTCGCGCTGGCGTGGGGCGTGTATCTCACGTCGCGCGTGCTGCGCTTCCCCGACATCACCCCTGACGGCAGCTTCCCGCTGGGCGCCGCCGTGGCAGCGGCACTCATTCTTGGCGGCGTCCATCCCGTGCTGGCCACCCTGGCCGCGTTCGTGGTCGGCATGGCCGCCGGGTATGTCACCGGAGTGTTGCACACCCGCTTCGGGGTGACGGAGTTGCTCACGGGCATTTTGGTCATGACCGGGTTGTACTCGGTGAACTTGCGCGTGATGGGGCGGTCGAATATCTCGATGCTCGATCAGCCGTCGGTGGCCACCACCCTGCACGGCCTCGTGCCGGCCACGGCCGGCTGGAACGCGGACCTCACGTACGGGCTGCTGTTCGGCGTCATGATGGTGGTGCTGGGACTCGTGCTGGTGTGGTACCTGCGCACCGACTTCGGCCTCGCCATGCGCGCCGTGGGTGACAACCCGGCCATGATCAC
>CAIUOO010000380.1 GCA_903900795.1 uncultured Gemmatimonadota bacterium
GGCGCTGATGTCCCGCGTGGCGCAAGCAAATTGTAGGTCGGGCGCTGGATATGCGGAAGGGAGGAGGTCACCTTCAAGTATGGACCACTCCCCCGGATTTCTCGCCCACGTCGAGGGCCGTCGCCCGAACGTGCATGAAGTGTCGATTCCCGAGACGTTGGCGGCGCTGCAGGCCAACGCCGCGACCGTCCTGATCGATGTCCGCGAAGACCGCGAATGGAACGCCGGTCGTGCGACGCAGGCCGTGCACGTGGCGCGTGGCGTGATCGAGCGGGACATCGAAAAGCTCGTGCCCGACCCCACGACGCCGGTGTATCTGTACTGCGGTGGTGGGTTTCGCTCCATTCTGTCGGCCGACTCGTTGCAGCAGATGGGGTACACCAACGTGCACTCGGTAATCGGCGGATGGCGTGGATGGCAGGAGCAGGGGGCGCCGACCACAATGCCCGGAACCGACACGCCGTAGTCCGTTTCCGTCTTCTTACGGAGTTCCCGAATGTCCGGCACAGCTGACGTCGCGCCCGAGGCGCAACGCTTTCCCATCGGTCGCTTTCAGCGACAGGCGGAGTTTTCCGCCGAACAGCGGCGCGCGCACATTGCGCGGATCGCCGCGCAGCCAGCCAACCTCGCGGCGGCCATCAGCGGACTCACCGCATCCGACTACGCCGCGCCCTATCGCGACGGCGGGTGGACGGTGCGGCAGCTGGTGCACCACATGGCCGACAGTCATGCCAACGCCTACATCCGCGTGAAGCTGGCGCTCACCGAGAACGCGCCGACGATCAAGCCGTACGATCAGGATGCCTGGGTTGCCTTGGCCGACAGCGAGCTGGTGTCTCCGCTCGTGTCACTCACGATGTTCACCGCCATTCACGAGCGGTTGGTTGCGGTGCTGGAGTCCCTCGAGCCGGCACACTTCGCGCGTACGCTCGTACATCCGGAGAACGGTCCGATGACGATCGATCAGCTTGTTGGTCTGTACGCCTGGCACGGCGATCATCACGTGCGTCACATCCAGCGGTATCGCGAGTCTCGCTGACCGCATCGCGCGTCGCTTACGGCTGCCCTTCCACAATGCGCGCGCCTTCGCCCATGAGCGCGAGTCCCGCCGTGTTGGGAATGCCGAACATGGCATAGATGAATCCGCGCGCCGGGGTGGTGAGTGTCTGCCACCCCGCCCCGGTGAATCGCAGCACCGTGCCGCTATCGCCCGCCGCGTACACCTCGGTCGGTCCACGTCCCCACAGCGTGCGTAAGTCACGCGTGGTCGGTGCCGGAAATCGCTCCCACGCCACGCCGTCGTAGCGGAGCGCCGTACCCGAATCGCCCACCACGAACACGTCGCTGGCGCTCGTGCCCCACACCGCGCGCAGCCGACTGTTGGACGGCACGGCTAACGACTGCCATCGGCCCCCGTCGAAGCGAAGCACGGTGCCGCCGTCTCCCACCGCATAGACGTTGGTGGGATCGGTACCCCACACGCTGCGCAGGAACTGCTGCGTGCCACTTGGTTGTGGCGACCAGCCGGGGCCGTTGGAGCGGAGAATCGTTCCGCGTTCCCCCACGATCACATGCTGCCCACCGCCACTCCACACGGCCCGCAAGAGCCCCGTAGTGGGCGCCGACTCGCGCGTCCACGTGGTGCCGTTGTAGCGGAGTACCGAGCCGGTGTCGCCCACCGCGACGATGTCCGTCGCTCCGTTCCCGCTGATGCCGTACAGATCGTTTACCGACGGCACCGGCTCCTGCAACCACACGGTGCCAGCGCGACGATACACGGTGCCACCGAATCCGACCGCGAACATGGCGCCGCCGCTGGCGCCGCCACTGGCGCCATACGCCGAGAGTAGGGCAGGGTCGGACAGCTCAGTCGTGGCGCTCGCGGCGGTGCCGATGCCACGTAACGTGATCACCGTGCCCCACCAGCCGGCGAGGCGCAACGTACCGTCACCGCGCGGGGCGACGGCCCGTAGGTTCTGTCCCGAGCCGATCGACAGCGCCCGCCAGGTGGTGCCGTCGAAGTGATACGTCGCGCCGCCGTTGCCGACGGCGTATAGATCGTTGAACGCCCGCCCGCGTATCGCAAAGAGATTCGCGCGTCCTGGCGCGGTCACGGCACTCCACTGCACGCCGTCAAAGCGGAGGATCGTGCCGGAGGTGCCCACCGCGAAGACGTTGCCCACGCTCGTGCCCCACACATCGAACAGTGGGTTCGCATTCGGCGTCGCCATGCGCTGCCAGGTCGTCCCGTTCCAGCGCAGGATCACTCCATTGTTGCCGGCCACGAACACGTTCGTGCTGTTGGCGCCCCAGATCCCCCAGAGGTCTTCGGTCACGGGCGTGGGCTGCTGGGCCCACGCGCTGCCGTCGTAATGCAGGATCATGCCGCGATCGCCGGCGATGAAGACATCGTTGGCTGCGACTCCCCACACCTCGAGCAGCGTGATCGTCGTGCCACTGGCCACCGGTGTGAAGCGCACGCCGTCGCCATGGTACAGGACGCCGCCAGCGCCCACGATCCAGATGTCGGTCGGCGACGAGCCCCAGATGCCGGTGAGCGTTTCGGTGGTCTTCAGTGAGATCACTTCCCACGGACCGTTGCTACGCGACCGCAGCATGATCCCGCCCTGACCGACCGCATAGCTGCTCCCGGCACCGTCGTCCCAGAGCCCGAGGATGGTCACGTCGGAGAATCCGGGCCGCGCCAGCCGCCACTGTGTCACACCAGGCGCCGCTCCGGTCACCATAACCTGCACCAGCGCGCTCACGGAGCCCGACGTCGCGCTGATCCGCGCGGTACCGGGCGCGACCGCGCGGATCACCCCCGACGCGTCCACCGTTGCCGTCGCCGGCGCATCGCTCCGCCACGTGATCCCCGGGTTCGCGACCAACTGTCCCGCACTGTCGCGCGCGACCAGCTCGATCGCCCGTTGCTGTCCGGCTTGCAGGTTCAGCGATGCCGGTGACGCGATCACGCTGCTGATCCGCGGTCCGCCGCCGGGCGGCGTCACGGTGGTTGGGCCACTGTCACGGCACGCGCCCGCGACGGGCAGCCACGCGCCGAGCGCGACCAGCAGCAGGCCGCGCTGCGGCACGCGCTGCGGCACGCGCTGCGGCACGCGCTGGGGCACGCGCCGCGGCCCCGCACGAAACAGGGTACGCAAGAAGCCCGAGCGAAGCAGAGAAGTCTCCATAGTACAGGGGACGCTAGCCGCTCGCGCCATGCGGACGCAACGGCCGGTCCGTAGCTTTCGCGCATCGCTCCGTGGTCCGCGCCGCTCGTCCTTCCTCTCCCGTCTCCTCGAATGACCTCTGTCTCTCCGTGTCGTCGCGGCGTGCCGGTGCCGACGCTGCTGTTCGGCCTTGGCTTCGCACTCGGGCTCGCTGTGCCGTCCCGCACGAACGCGCAGGGCGCGCCACCCCGCGCGTCGGTGCGCCCGGCCGCCCGCGCCGCACCGGCGGATCCGGATGTCTATCTGCTGCCCCTCGTCGGCCGTGGGGACGCCCTCAAGATCGGCGTGCCGGCCAACGTGTCGCGTCGCGCCGGCTACGATAATCAGCCCGCGTTCCAGAAGGACTCGCGCGCGCTGTACTTCACGTCCAACCGCGGCGACGGACAGAGCGACATCTATCGCCACGACTTCAGCACCGGGCTCACCGCCCCGCTGCGCGCCACGAAACCGGAAAGCGAGTACTCGGCCATGCCGACGCTCGATGGCAGGTCCGTCACGGTCATTCGCGTCGAGGCCGACTCCACGCAACGGCTGGCGCAGTTTCCCCTCGATGGCTCCGCACCGACGGTGCTCTTTCCGGCCATCAAGCCCGTGGGATACTTCGCGCAAGCCGACGACAGCACGTGGGTCATGTTCGTGCTCGGCTCACCCGCCACGCTGCAACTCGCGCGCACCGGCGCCGGTCGTGAGCAGACGACCGGTGAGGTGATCGCTCGCAATGTGGGACGGTCGTTGCATCGTATTCCCGGCACCGCGCACGTAAGCTTCGTGCAGAAGGGTGGCCCCTCGTGGTATGTCATGCGACTCGATCCCGTCTCGCGGCGCATCGATACGCTCGTAGCCTTGCCCGGGGGCAGCGAAGATGTGGCGTGGGTCGACAGCACCACCTTGGTCGTAGGCAGCGGCACGCAACTCATGCAGTGGCGTCGTGGAACCACCGGGTGGAGGGCGCTCGGTGATCTCGCGTTCGCGCATCTCGCGAATATCACGCGACTGGCGGTGAGTCCGAACGGACAGTGGCTCGCCCTTGTGGCCGACCCGCAAGCGCGCACCACCATACCGTCGGCGGCCGCAGCGACGATGCCGGTCGATCGCATCGACGCGGCGTCGGTGAAGCGCAATATCGAGATACTCGCCGCCGATTCGATGGAAGGGCGCATGACCGGGTCGCGTGGCCAAGAGCGCGCGGCGATCTGGCTCGAGCAGCAGTATCGCGCTGCCGGCCTCACGCCGGCGGGAGACTCCGGCACGTTCCGTCAGCACATCCCGCTGCGGATCGCGCAGGGGCCAGCCAATGCGCCGGGACGTACGCGTCCCGCACCGGTGGCGTCGTGGGGGGCGTGGGATTCACTTCCCGCCGCACAGCGTCTGCGGACGTCGAACGTGGCCGCCATGATTCGTGGCAGTGACCCAGTGCTGCGCGACGAAGTCGTCCTGGTGACGGCGCACTACGATCACATCGGCATCCGCGAGCCGGTCGACGGCGACTCGATCAACAACGGCGCCGACGACGATGCCTCGGGCAACGTGGCGCTCATCGAGATGGCGAAGGCACTCATGAAAGGCCCGCGCCCGAAGCGCACGGTCCTGTTCATGTCGATCACGGGCGAAGAAGTCGGTGGGTTCGGCACCAGTTGGTACATCCGTCATCCGTTGTTGCCCCTGGAGCAGACGGTAGTCGATCTCAACGTGGAGATGATCGGGCACGCCGATTCGCTCGCGGGCGGATTCGGCAAGGCGTGGCTGACCGGCTACGAGCGTTCTACGCTGGGCGACTTGCTCGCTGACCACGGTATCCCGCTCGTGCCGGATCCACGGCCCGGGCAGAACTTTTTCTCACGAAGTGACAACGTGGCATTTGCGCGTATCGGCATCCCGGCGCATTCGCTGTCATCGTACAATCTCGTGACGCCGTACCATTCTCCGAAGGACGAGGCCTCCATCGTGAACATTGCACACATGGCGCAGGTCATTGCCGCCACCACGAAAGCGGTGCGGTTGCTGTCCGATGGCCTCAAACCCACGTGGCACCCGGGTGGTCGCCCCGACGCGCCGGCCGCGCGGCCGCCACGGTGACGACGCTCACGCGTTTCACCGCCTACGCCGGCATCGTGCTGCTGGCGGCATGCGGTGATGGATCGTCGCCCGCCGCACCGCCCGCCGCACCGCCCGTAGCGCTGCCCGTCGCGCCCGTGGTGGCGCGCATCGATGTGTCGGCCGCCACGACGGCGCTGACGCCGCAGCAGGCCACGCAGCTCTCCGCCGTGGCGCGTACCTCGAGTGGTGTCGCGGTGGGTGATGCGCAGCCCGTGTGGAGTTCGACGGCGCCCGGCGTTGCCTCCGTGAACGCGGCTGGTCTCGTCACCGGTGTCGCCGCCGGTTCCGCCACCATTCGTGCCACCGTGGGAGCGGTCAGTGGCGCGCTCGACGTCACGGTGACGTCGGGAGTCGGCGTGCTCGCGACGATTGTAGTCACGGCACAGGATCTCACGATCCAGCTTGGCCAACTCACCCAAGCCACCGTGAGCGGGCGCGATGCGCTGGGGGGCGCCGCAGCACTCGGGGCGCGTGTCGTCACGTGGAGCACGAGTAACGCCGCGATCGCGACGATCAATACGGCCGGTGTCGTTACGGGCGTCGGCGTGGGCACAGTCAGTCTCCAGGCGTCGGTCGCTGACGGCGCTCTGCCGAAGACCGGCAGCGTACAGTTGATCGTGGGCGGCATTCCCAATGCACCGACCACCGCTGACGTGGTGATGCCAGGACTGATCTTCAGCCCGACGGAGACGGTGGTGAAACGGGGGGGCACCGTGCGCTTCGTCTTCCCCCCGTTGGCGCACAACGTCATCTGGGATCCGCGACTTGCAGGCTCCCCGGCCGACATCAGCACCACCCGCAGTGTCACGGTGTCGCGCGCATTTGCGACCGTTGGCGTGTTTCCGTTCAAGTGCACGCTGCATCCCGGCATGGACGGCACCGTCATCGTGAGTCCGTAGCGCCGTTCGGAGCTATACGGCACACGGCGGTACGATGCACGAAGGGCGCAACCGGTGATCGGTTACGCCCTTCGTTGCGGCAGCAACCGCCGCCGCGCTAGGCTTTCGTGACGTTCCGGAAGCGCGGCGTATAGTCAGGAAATATCACCGACAGATTGTTGTTGCCGAGTCGGTTTTGCACGATCTCCGCAAAGATGTCGCGATGGTCGAGGGTCACGCGTAGATCCTGCCCGTTTTCGAGGTTTTCCCGCGCCAGTCCCGGCCAGCCGTTGGTCAGCACGCGGCCGCCATTGATCTTCTTGCCCATGGCGAACGCCACGTTACCACGGCCGTGGTCGGTGCCACGGTTGCCGTTCTCTCGGGCGTTGCGTCCGAATTCAGAGACGATCACGACGGTCACGCCATACGGTGTGGTACCCTGAATCACGTCGGCGTGAAACGCCGCCAGCGCACTCGAGAGGTCAAGCATACGCGTATGCATGGCGCCGCCGTCGAGCGTGATAACGGGGCCTTGGTTGGCATGCGTGTCCCAACCACCGTTGAACGCGTGGATCGCCTCGATGCCTACATCGGCTTTGATGAGCGCGGCCGTGGAGCGCAACGCCTGTCCAAAGCCGCTGGTCGGATACACCGCGCCGTTGGCTGCGGCGTATCCGGCGAAGTTGATGCGCTGCAGCAACGCGATCGTGTTGGTGGCGTCGAGGGCATTCGCCGCCACTGGATTCACGGTACTGGCGTGGTTGGCGGCAAGCCACTGCGCGCGCGCGGTCGCCGTCGCGGCGGTACCGCCGATGGTGAAATTGGCGGGATTCGGAATCGGCAGCGTCTTCGGCCCACCCGCCAGCGTTTGGGGCAGGCCGGCGGTGAAGCCGAGTCCACGCAGCGGGGCGTCGGTCCGCATGGGGGTGCTGGTCGCCAGATGTCGGCCAAGCCAGCCACCACTGATGCGCGCATCACGCGGCTTGCCCACTTCCATGTACCGTTGCGCATCGAAGTGCGAACGGGAGTTATCGACCGACCCCGTGGCATGAGCCACGAGCAGGTCGCCGTTGGTGTACGCCGGCATGAGCGGCGCCATCCCGGGCGAAAAACCGAAGAAGTTGTCGAGAGCGACCGTCTTCGGTCCGGTGCCCGCCGCATCGGGACGGGCGATCGCGATGTTCGGGCGCCCCGTGTAGTAGTCGGGATCTCCGAACGGCACCACCAGCGACATGCCGTCGATACCGCCGCTGAGGAACACCGACACGATGATGTCGCGGCTGCCATTCGAGGATTGCGCCAGCACGACTTTGGGAAGCCACGTGGGGAGCAGCGCGCTCACGCCCACGCCGCCGGCCAACGTCAGGAAATCGCGACGCGCCAGCTGCTGGTATTCCTGGCACCCGCCTTCTGTCGATTCATCACTCATGTGGCGACTCGGCTCACGTGGAAAGAGGGCATCAGAACCACTGGTACTCCTGCGCGCTGCCGGCCAAGGCCAGCGTTTCACGCACACGCGCATCGCTGTAGGCTCCGCCGCGGAGGTAGGAGAGCAACTGCGTGCGCAGCGCTAGCGGGAGCTCGCCGCCGAACATGCGCGTCGCGATTTGCGCTACTACACCGTCGGCGGTATCGGGCACGCGGAAGGGGGCCGAATCCACTCGGGTGGTGGTGGTGCTCGTCTGCGTGGACAGGTACTGCATGTACGCCCAGCGCGTGATCACGAGGCCGCTCCACCAGTCCACCCGGTCAGGGTAGCCGTTCGGCTGCTCCCACATGAACACCGGCATTCCCATCCGGTCCGCCGTCTGCCGGACGGCACGCACGTTCACCACCGACGCGCCCATGCCGCGCATCGCGGAGATGGCAAGGTGGAACGGACGCTTGTACTTCGCCGGCGCCGCCATGAGGTTCCGGCCCGACAGAATCGTGCGGATCATCGCCTTGATGTCGCCGCCGGTGGACATATACGTCGCGGCGGTGGCGTCGACCACGGCCTGCGGCGGCTCGTACGCCAGCAGCCAGCGCGCCATCTTGAGCGAGATGTAGGCGGCCGTGCTCGGGTGCTCCACCAGCATCTGTATCGCGGCGTCGCCTTCGCCCTTCATCTGTGCGTCCGTCGCCGTGGCGAGCATGGCCGGGAATGAACGCCCCAGAAACGTCTTGGCATTGCGGTCGTGAAAGTTCCGATTGAACTGAAAGGTGCCGGCACCGGCCGTGGTCCAGCCGGTCAAAATCCGTGAAAGCTCCGCCACGTCAGTCTGCGAGTAGCCGCCGTCCACGCCGAGCGTGTGCAGCTCCATGATCTCGCGCGCGTAGTTCTGATTCGGGGTGGGCGTCCGACTCAGATTCTGGTCGAGATACCGGAGCATGGCGGCGCTCTGCGAGGTCGCACGTAACAGCTCGGGGAACATTCCCAACGCATTCGGCCGGATCACATCGCGATCGTCGACCAGCTTGAGGTAGCCGACCTTGTTCAGGCTGATCGTGAAGTGGTCGGTCCAGAAATCCACCATCCGCTCGCGGAGCTGCGCCTTGGAGAACGTCGCGCGATACCACGTTGCATCGGCCAGCTGGTTGTTGACCTCATTGCCATCCTGCGTGGCCAACATCGCCAGCGGCATCTGCGTCATCGGCAGTCGCGTGGCCACGATGGTCTCGATGGCGCTGTCATCGATGGCCGACGCGCGGAGCTGATAGTCGAGATAGCCGGCATAGCCCAGCCGACGGGCCAGCGCGATTTCCTCGGGGCTCACGCCCATCGTAATGCGACGTACGAGGCGCAACAGCGGATCACTCCACGCCGCCGACGGATCCGCGGCGGTGTTCGCCGACTGTCCGTTCGGGAACGGGCTGCTGCCGCGACTCTTCGGGCGCTGTGCCTCGAGCGTCTGCGCAGCGGCCAATCCCACCGCCGCTGATGCGCCAACCGCGAAAAAGCGACGACGACTGGAACGTCGCTCGTCGGGGGGCGCGATCTCGCTCACGGGTTCGGGTTGATCAGCGTTCGTCGACATGTCGGTCTGCGGAGGGGCGACGGGAGAGGGACTACTGCGAAGCGGGGTCTTACGGGGGCCACGTAACGTTCGGGGTGGGCGCCGCCACTGTCAACGGAAAACTTCACCACACCGGCACGCGCGTGGTACCGACTGTGAAACCGTGTGATGTCGACCCCTGAGTGTGACGGTTAGAAGCTGCTGGCGTTGATCCCGTAAATGGCCTGCAGCAGCGCCAGCGCGACGAAGCCGACGATCCCACCGAACCCCAGAATCATGACCGGCTCGATGAGCGAGACGGCACCCGTGATCACCCGCTGCACCTGATCGCTGGCCGCAGTGGCCGCCCGACGGGCCAGCGGAGCCAGTGCGCCGCCCTGCTCGCCGGCCTCGAGGAGCCGCGTGGCCAGCGGGGGCAACGAGCCCGCCAGGGCACCTGAGATCGACCCCCCGTCCCGCACCACGGCTTCCGCGCCGGCTAACTGCTCGGCCAGCGCCGCATTGCCCACGGTGCCGCGCGCCAGCGTCATCGCGCGCAGCAGGGGGACCCCCGACTCGAGGGCGACCGCCAGCGTGCTGAGGTACCCGGCCGCCGCCTGTTCGCGCTCGAACCGACCGACCAATGGCCACCGTAGGCGCATGGCGTGCCAGCGCCGGCGCCGCGCGAGGTCCTGCAGCGACTGGCGCATGGCGGTGCCGGCGGCGAGCACGGCGATGGCCAGCAGCCACCCGAAACGCGAGAGCAGGGCACTCAGGGTGATGAGCAGCCGCGTACTGGCCGGGACGGTGCCGCCGGCGCCGGCAATCAAATCGGCGAAGCGTGGCACCACGACCACAAGGATCACCAGCGTGCCCACCGTCGACGCCAGCGCCAGCAGGGTGGGATACACCAGCGCCGCGCGGACCCGGGCGCGCAGCTGACTCCGCGCCTCGAGATCATCAGCGAGTCGCGTGAACGTCGCCGCCATGCTGCCCGATGCCTCGGCAGCGGCCAGGAGCGGGGCGTACGACCGCGGCAGCGCCTCGACGCGGGCCGCCGCCTCGGACAGCGACTCGCCGCGTGTCACCGCCGTCTGGAGGCCACGGAAGACCTGCTGCCAGCGGGTGTCCGATTCGCCGGAGGCGGCGAACGCCAGCGCGCGCTCCAGCGGCACCCCCGATCCCAAAAGGGTCGCGACCGACCGCGTCAGGGTGGCCAGCGACTCCTCGCGGTCCGTGGTCCGCTGCGATAGCCGATCCAGCAATCGTGCCGACGTGGCCCATGCGAATCCTGATCCTGACGAGCGCATCACGGATGCAGACGCGCCGCGTATCGGCTCGAGATCAATGACCCACAGCGAGCGGCGGCGCAGCAGGTCGACCGCCGCCTCTACGGAGACCGCATCGACTTCGCCACGCGTCATCGCCCCCTGGGCATCGGCCGCCTGATAGCGCCATCGTATCATGCCCGCGGATGCCGAGGCGGATGCCGAGGCGCGATCGCTCACGCGCCGTCGTCCTCGCTGACCATGCGCACGACTTCGGCGATCGTGGTCTCGCCCGCCGCCACGCAGCGCCACCCATCCTCACGCAGCGACCGCACCCCGCGGGCGCGCACCATCGCCCGCAACTCGACCAGCGACGCGCCCCGGGTAAAGGCACCGCGCAGCGCATCGTCGAGCACGAGCAACTCGGCGATCGCCACGCGGCCACGAAATCCGGTGCCGGCGCACGGCACACAGCCCGCGCCTTCGCGAAGCTGTGTGATCGCCACGCCCGATGCCGCCACCCGCACCCGTTCGGAGTCGGTGAGCGGGCGCCACGCCCCGCACGCCGCGCACACCCGACGCACCAGTCGCTGGGCCAACACGCCCTGCAGCGTGGCGCTCAGCAGATACGGCGGCACCCCCATTTCCTGCAGGCGCGCCAAGGCCGCCGTGGCATCGGTCGTATGCACCGTGCTCAGCACGAGGTGACCGGTGAGTGCCGCTTGCACCGCGATGTCGGCCGTCTCAGCGTCGCGCATTTCGCCGACCAGAATCACGTCGGGATCGTGACGAAGAATCGCCCGCAGCGCGTTCGGAAATCCGAATCCGGCGCGGGTGTTCACGGGGAGCTGCACGATGCCGTCGAGACGGTACTCCACCGGGTCTTCCACGGTGACCACCTTCACGCCCGGCGTGCTGCGTTCACGCAGCGCCGCGTACAACGTGGTGGTCTTGCCCGAGCCGGTCGGACCACTCACCAGCAGCAGCCCCGACGCGCGCTGCAACAGCGCGCGCCACTGCGTGAGCACATCGGCGCTCAACCCCAGTGACTCGAGCGATGACGGTTGCTCCGCATGACCGCCATCCAGGAGGCGCAGCACCACACTCTCGCCGTGCAACGCGGGCAACGTAGCAATACGCACGTCGAGCTCACGGTCGCCCACCCGCACCCGCGCGCGGCCGTCCTGTGGCAGGCGACGCTCCGCGATATCCAACCCAGCCAGCACCTTGAGCCGGGAAATCACCGCCGACTGGAACTCGGCCCCCAACTGCTGCGCGTCGCGCAACACGCCATCCAGTCGCATGCGTACCCGCAAACCGTCCGGGCGTGATTCCACGTGCACATCGCTGGCGCCCGCGCGCGACGCCTCGGCCAACATCGCGTTCACCACCTGAATGACCGGTTCGCGCGACGCGAGCGCCCGCAGGTCGTCGAGCGATTCCGTGAGCTCGCCGCGCAACAGGTCACCGCGCAACAGGTCGCCGCCGCTCGGCGCAGGGTCCACCGCGCGCGCTGCCATGCGTGGCGCCGACAGGATCGCCGCGCGAATGTCGCCGGCGCCGTGGGGCAGCACGCGCACCTCCGCGCGGAAGGCGCGCTCCAAGGCATCCTGTACCATCGCCGGGAGCACCCCGTCGGCCGCGACGACGAGCGTGCCGCCGTCGACTTCGAGTGGCAACACGGCGTGCTCCTCGAGCCAGCGGGCCGGTAGGCGCCCCGCCAGCTCACCGGCCGCCGCCGCCCGCAGATCACGGGCATCCCCGCTGTGGCGGGCATCCCCGCTCATGCGGGTGGCTTCCGGGTCAGCGGCGTGCCGTCCAACGAGCCCGGCGAACGATCTTCCAAGCTCTTTTTCACGCGCTCGCGGATCGCATCGGCATCGGCGTCGGAGCGCACGAGATACGGCGTGACGAAGATCGCCAGCTCCGTGCGCTGGCGCGTGATGGACTGCCGCTTGAAGAGCGCGCCGAAGAACGGAATGTCCTTGAGCAAGGGAATCCCCTGCTCGAGCGTCTGCCGCGTGTCGCCGATCAGCCCCGCGATCACCACCGTCTGGCCGTCACGGAGAATCGCCCGCGTGGACGCCTCGCGCGTGGAAATCACCGGCGCGCTCTGGGCCGCGGCCACCGTCTGTGAGGTGAGGGAGCTGACTTCCTGCAGCAGCTGCACCGAGATGTAGCCGTCGTCGTTGATTGTGGGAATGATCGACAGCTTCGTGCCCACATCCTGATACTGAATCGCGCGGTCGATGGAAATGTCATTGCCCAGACGCGTTGAGGCCACGAACGGCACCTTGCTGCCCACCAGGATCGACGCTTCCCGGTTGTTGGCCGCGATGATCTCCGGTGTGGACAGAACCCGCACATCGCTGGTGGATGCGATCGCACGCAGCATGGCCCGCACACCGGTGCCATCCAGTCGCACCATCCGCAGCAGCGCCGACGTGGAGCCGGTGTCGGGAATCTCGGGGTTCCCAAACTGGCCCTGCACGTCACCGCCACGATTCACCGCCGACCAGTCTACGCCGAACTCCGTACCGCGACCTAGCGCAATCTCAGCCACCGTGACTTCGAACAGCACCTGCGATGGACGCGTGTCGAGCGCGTCGATGGTCTCGCGCAGCAGCGGATAGTTCGGTGGTGCGGTGCGGATCACCAACGCATTCGTGGGCGCATTGGCGACGATGGTGGTACGTCCCACCAGCAGTCCCGAGGCGGAATCACGCGGCGTTCCCGACGATGCGACGATATTCTGCGGCGTCATCGCGTTGGCACCGCTCATGCCGCCCGAGTTTCGTGACCGGAACGTTTCGGCTTCGCGGGCCCGGAACGAATCCAAGGCGCGCGACAGCGACCGATCGGCCAACGTGCCACCGCCCGTGTTGGCCACCTGCGCGCCATAGAGTTGCCCCAACGCACCGGCCAGGTCGTCGGCCGCCGCATACTTGAGATTCACGACATACGTGCGGAGCCCTGACTCGCCGGCCGGTGCGGCGTCGAGTGTCCGGAGCAGCTCGAGGTAGCGCGCCACGTTCGCGCCACGATCGGTGATCAACAAGGCGTTCGATCGCGTAACGGTCTCAATGCGCGCGCCTTTGCCCATCAGCGCCCGGAGCGCATCGGCCCCTTCGTCGGCGCGAATGGATTGCAACGGGACGAGCTGCGTCACCAAGCCAAGCGGCGGGGGATCCGGAAAGGCGAAGCCGGTGCGCAGCGATCCCGTGGCTGGCGCCTTCGCCGTGGGCAGCACCTGTGCCACCGTGCCGCTCGGCACCAGCATCAGCTCGTGCGACTCCAGCAGCGACTCGAGAATGCGCTCGAGCTCCGCGGTGTTGAGCGGCGCCGGGGTCGCAAACGTTACGCGGACATCGGGAATGTCGCTCATCAGCACGGTGCGTCCGAGCATGGTGGCCAGCGTGCGAATCACGTCGGCCAGCTTCGCGTTGGCGAAGTCGAGCGTGTTGGTGCGCGCTGAGGCTGCGGGCACTTGGGCGTGCAGTGTCTGGCTGCCGCCGGCAAGCGCCATGGGGACGAGCAGGACGCCGAGCGCCGTGCGGCGCCAGATGCGTGGAAACGGTAGGACGATCACGGCACGTTCTCGCTGGAATCCGGCACGACGCGGGACAGACGCAGAGTGCGCGTCCCGCTGGAACTTGAAATCACGACGCGATCGCCGGTGATACGCACCACGCGTACACCGCCGAACGATTCTCCCGCACCAAGCAGCCGCGGCGGCTCAGCCGGTGAACGCAGCTGCAGCAACGCGCGCGCGGTACCACCAATTGAGACGATCCCGAACAGCTGCGGTCCGGTCTCAACCTCCGTTGTCGCGAACACGCTGCCGCCCGGCTCGAACGCCGACAGCGTCGTCGACACCGTCGCCGACACCGTGGGCGCGGGTTCCGAGCCCGGCGCGACGAAGCGCGAAAGCGGTTCCTTGCGGCTCGCACTGAACGCGTTGGTTCGCACGATCGCGCGCGCCAGCGAATCCGTTGTGGCGGCGGCGCGGTTCGACACGCGCGCGGCGGCCTCCTTGGGCTGCGCGATACGCAACGCGTCCGGCGTCACTGCCGTCGACGCCGGCAA
>CAIUOO010000381.1 GCA_903900795.1 uncultured Gemmatimonadota bacterium
AGCAGGGCTAGAGCAGCGTGGGATTGCCACGCCACACCGACACGGTAAGCGCTGTCGCGAAGCTGACCCACGCCAGATAGGGGACGAAGAGCACCCCGGCGATCATGTCGCGACGCCAGAACAGCACGAGGGTGGCGGCGACAGCAAGCCAGAGGCATGCGACTTCAACCGTGGCACCGAGTCCGCTGCGCCGGACGAAGAAGAAGTAGCTCCACGCCATGTTCAGGACGAGCTGTACGAGGTAGAACGACAGCTCGAGGCTGGCGCCGCGGAATCCCGCCTGCAACCAGATGCGCCAGGCGGCGGTCGCCATCACGATGTACAACACCGTCCAGGCGGGACCGAACAGCCATGCGGGAGGCGCCCAGAAGGGCTTTTGAAGCATCGCGTAGAACTCGGCGGCCGCCTTGGCCGTGACAGCGCCGCCGACGGCGGCGATGCTGGTGCCAAAGATCCAGGCGAGCAGGCTCGGGAATGATTGCAGCATACGGGAAAAGATGGTCGAAAGTGACCGCCAGCGTCAGGGACGCTCGGTTTTCACCGCCATCGCGGGCGTTCCATCGCCACGCGTTGCCGGCGCGTAAAGGGAGTGGCACTATTGCCGGGCGCGTTCGGCCCGACCTGTCCCTCGCAACGGATCTTTATGCACGTCCCTCGTGAATTCCTGGTTGGCGTCCTGCTGACCGCCGCCGCCAGCACCGCCACGGCACCGGTCGCCTTGGCGCAGCAGACACCCCCCGCCGGCGCTGCCGCGCAGCCTCCCGCTGAAGGCGTCCCGGGCGCGGGGGGAGCGGCCGGGCGCCGCGGTCCGCGCCCCTATGCCCAGGTGATCACGGCGCGGGCGCACACCGAGCGTGGTGGCATCACGGTGCACCGCGTGGATGACCGGTACTTCTTCGAGGTCCCCGACTCGCTCGTGGGGCGCGACTTCCTGATGGTCACGCGGGTCGCCGGTGTGCCGGCCGGCGCCGGTGGATTCCAGAGTGCGGGCAGCTCGCTGAATGAGCGGCTGATCCGCTGGGAGCGGGTGAACGAGCGCGTGCTGCTGAAGAGCGTGAGCACGGGCGCCGTGGCCGACGACTCCCTGCCGATCGCGCGCAGCGTGGCCCAGAACAACTATCCGGCGATCATCGGCGCCTTTCCGATCGCGGCCTTCGGACGCGACAGCGCGGCATACGTGATCGACGTGACCGACTTCTTCGCCAACGACAATCCGGCCACGAGCGGACTCGATGCGAATGCGCGTCGTACGTACGGGGTACGCCGGTACGACGCAGCGCGCAGCTACATCAGCAGCGTGCGTGGTTTTCCGCTCAACATCGAAGTGCGCCAAGTGCAGACGTTCGATGCCGCGACGCCGCCCAGCGATCCCGACGGGGCCACGGTGACGATGGAAACGCGCCAGTCCTTCGTGCTGCTACCCAAAACGCCGATGCGTCCGCGCTATGCCGACGCGCGCGTAGGCTACTTCTCGGTGGACCGCGTGAACTACGGCCTCGATGTGCAGAAGGCCGAGAGCCAGGAGTTCATCACGCGCTGGCGTCTGGAACCGAAAGATCCCGCTGCCTACGCGCGCGGGGAACTGGTTGAGCCGATCAAGCCCATCGTGTACTACCTCGACCCGGCCACCCCGGCACGCTGGAAGCGGTACGTGCGTGAGGGCGTGGAGAACTGGCAGCAAGTGTTCGAGAAGGCCGGATTCAAGAACGCCATTCTCGCCAAGGACGCGCCTTCGAAAACGGACGATCCGGATTTCGATCTCGACGATGCGCGCTACTCCATCGTGCGCTGGGCGGCGAGCCTCACGCGCAACGCCACTGGTCCGCATACGCACGATCCGCGCTCGGGCGAGATCATCAACAGCGAGATCACGTGGTATCACAACCACATGCGCTCGTACCGCAATTGGCTGATGATGGAGACGGGTGCGGCCAACCCGGCCGCCCGCACGCTCAACGTCCCGGAAGAGCTGATGGGCGAGACGATGCGTCAGGTGATCACGCACGAAATCGGCCACGCGCTCGGCCTGCAACACAACATGATCGCCTCGGCGTCGTTCCCCGTCGACTCGCTGCGCAGCCCGTCGTTCACGCGGGTGTACGGCGTGAGTGCGACGATCATGGACTACGCGCGCCAGAACTACATCGCGCAGCCGGGTGACGGCCTGCAGCCCAAGGATTTCATCCGTCGCGTGGGACCGTTTGACGCTTTCGCGATCAACTGGGGCTATCGCGTGATCGATGCGCCAAGTGCCGAAGCGGAGCGTGCGACGCTGCACCGTTGGCTCACGCAGCAGACCGGCGCCTTCCCGTATCGCTTCGCGTCGCAGCAACTCGCGGCGGGCGACCCGCGCAATCAAACGGAAGATCTGGGCGACGACCCGATCAAGGCGTCGACGTTCTCGACGATGAACTACAAGCGTGTGATCCCGAACCTGGTGGCGTGGACGTCGACGCCGGGCGAGGACTATACCGAGCTGCGCGAGCTGTACGAGGAGACGGTATCGCGCTGGTTCGGCAACATGAACCACGTGGCCACGATGCTCGGTGGCGTTGAAGTGGACCTCAAGACATCCGAGCAGACCGGTGCGGTGTATCGGGTGGTGCCCAAGGCGCGCCAGCAGGCTGCGCTGGCGTTTCTCTCGGCCAATGTGATGACGACCCCCAGCTGGCTGTCACCGCCGGGCATCGCCCAGCGCATCGGCCCGAGCAACGTGGTGTCGACGCGACAGGCTGGCGTGCTCTCGTCGCTGCTCACGCCGGCGCGCTTGGGCCGCTTGGCGGAGTCGGAGAAGTACGATGTCGTGAACGCGTACCCGCTGGCCGAGTACATGGCCGATCTCAGGCGCACGGTGTTTGCCGGCAACGCGCCCGACGCCGGTCGTCGTCAGTTGCAGCGCGTGTACGTGCAGCGGCTGGAGGCGTTGATCACACCGCCCACGGCACCGGCCAGCGGCCCGCCGGGTGGTGGTGGTGGCGCCAGCGCGCGATTCACGCCCTTCGTGACGGCTCCCGCGCTCGCGCAAAGTGACCTGCCCGCGCTGGCTCGTCTGCAACTGCGTGACATCCAGCGTGAAGCGCGCGCCGCTGCACTGGCGTCGGCCGGCACGACCGGTCGCGCCCACTGGAGCGACATCGCGGATCGCGTGAGCGCAATCCTGGAACCGAAGTAAGTACGGGGTACGGAGTACGGGGTACGGAGTACGGGGTACGCATTTCGCGGTAAGCGGTATCACGCACGAAGGGCCCCGAACAGCACATCGTTCGGGGCCCTTCGCGTACTCCGTACTTCCTACGCCGTACTCCCTACTTCGCCGTGATCACGGGAGCCGATCGGTGCAACCCTTGAAGTTCGGGTTGTTCCGCTCGTCGGTCACCACGGGGAGATTCACGTCTGCCCCGTAGTTGCCGCCCTTGTAGTGCACGCCCTGCGGGAAGACGTTGTCGACCGTGCGGCCGTACTGACGCACGAGACGACGCATGTCGCCGAGACGCTGGCCGCGGCTGAAGGTCCAGAAGGCCTTCTCGCGGAAGTGCAGCGACACGCGGCTGGCTTCCGTGCCCGGATCGACCAGCGCCGTCATGGCGGCGGGCTGGATTTCACCAAGCTTGGGCGGCGCCGCGCGCAGCGCGTTGTGAATGGCGAGCCACGACGTCACGTTGCCGGCCTTGAGCGCGGCTTCGGCTTCGATCATGCGCGCATCAACGCCGTTCACGACATCCACGGCCGAGAACTGCCCCCACATGGTGGTCGTACGGGTGTAGGTGAGTCCGTCCTGACCGTTCACCGAGCCCGACGTGGGCGTGACCACCGGAAGACGGTTGTCGCGCGCCGACGCAAACGGGATTGCATTGCGCACCGTGATGAGGCGCGCATTGCCCTCGGCGCTGTCACCCACACTGTAGCGACGGGAGCTGAGCCCCTGTCCCCAGATGGTGTTGGTACCGGCGTTGGCCGAGAACGTGTGCTGGTACTGGAAGGCGGTAGGAATACCCGCAACCAGTGTACCCGCGCCCGCGAAGTCACCGCGGGCCAGCGCGACACGAGCGCGGGTGACCCGGAGCGACCGGTTCATCAGCACGCTGGCGGCGTCGGTGCCGTTCGCGAATGTGAGCCCGGAGTCGAGCGAGGCGGCGGCGATGGCGAACAGCTCCTGATTCGTCTTCGGCACACCATCTTCCGGCGGCGTGGCGTTGCCGTTGCCGATCGGCACGCCGTTGCAGAAGTCGGACGCCAGCTGCATCTCGGCAAACCCACGCGCCAGATACATCTCGGCGATCAGTGCGCGCGCATCGGGACGCACAGCCTTCAACGCGGTGATGGCCTGATCGGCACGTGTGCGCACGCGGTACAGATTGCGGAGCATGCCGGTAACCGAGCCGTTGAACTCCTGAATCTGCCGCTGGTCGGTCTCGTCGTTCTGGATGAACGTGGAGCTGGTCGACCATTCATCGGCCAACAGGCCACCAAAGAGCCACGTGCTCTCGCCGGCGCCCGTGGTGGAACGGAACGTGGCAATCGCGCCGTTGGCAACGGCAACGGCCGCCTCGGGCGAGACGACGTCGGATGGGTTGATGATGTCCGGGTCGGTGACCTGGAGGAGCTGATTATTCACTTCCTGACAGGCAGTGGCCGAGATGGCCAGTGCGAGGGTGAGTCCGGTGCCCAGGCGTCGCGGCATGGTGGACCGGCCCGTGGTGTGTTTCTGAGTCATGGGCTGTTCTCCTAGTAGCCGACGTTGACGCGGAAAATGAAGTAGCTCGGCGGCCCGACGGTCTGGAACTCCTGGG
>CAIUOO010000382.1 GCA_903900795.1 uncultured Gemmatimonadota bacterium
CGGCCTACTGAGTTTGAAAGAACGGGGCAGGTGAATGAGCCGGGGCGCTAGCATAGCGACCCGGCTTTTTCACGCACGGGACTTGCCTCTGCGCTGTGAAAACAGCCCATTACCCGCTTCACCGTTTACGCCGAGACCGCTGTGTATCGTTCGTTCCACGTCGCGCTGCTCGCCGGCGCCTGTAGTGTCGCCACCGCAGCACTTGGCGCGCAGTCCGCGCCGCCGTCTGATATGCAAGTGGCCGAGTCCGTGGCCCGCTGGATCACCGTGGCGGCGCCGCCCAGCGGCGAAGCCCACGCGTTAAACGCGTTGCGCACCGTGCTACCCGGCTGGACGCGCGACAACATGGGCAATCTCGTGAAACGCGTGGGCCGTGGATCGCCGCGTCGCATGATCGCCTGTGCGATGGACGTGCCGGCGTTCGTGGTCAGCGGTATTACCGATCAGGGGTACATCCGGCTGCATCGCACCGGCGTGACCGCGCATCCCCTCTGGGATCAGTTCCACGAAGCCCACCAGCTACGCATTCTCTCCGCGCGCGGTGACGTCACGGGCGTGGTGGCGATCGCCAACGGACACTTCTCGCGGCAGCATCGCGGCGATACGACCGTCGTTGGCGTCGATCAACTCTGGGTCGATGTGGGCGCGAGCACGAAGGCGCAGGCGGAGGCGCTCGGGATTTCGCTGCTCGATCCCGTGGTGGCGTCGCGCCCGGTATGGACCTACGCTGGCTACGCGTCGGGGCCGGCCGCCGGTGCGCGCGCGAGTTGCGCCGCGGTAGCCAGCGCCGGACAGGCCGCTGCGACGGCCGCCACCGCCGCGTCGCCGGCGGGCGAAACGATATATGTGCTGTCGTCACAGCGCAGCTTCGGCTGGGTCGGCCTCGCGGCCGTCCTCGCGCGCGCCGGCAAACTCGATGCGCTCACCCTGCTCGACGAGGGCAAGGCCGTGGGGACTGCCACCATGCTTCCGGTTGCCCGTCTCGGGCAGACCAAACGCGCGATCACCCGCGTGATCGCCTCCACCGGACTCGATAGCGTGCGCGTGGTCACGCCGTCGGTGCGCTTTGCCGGTTCGCTCGTGGAATCGGTGGCGGCGGCCGATGTGCGCACGTTGTTGCAGGACGCGGCGCGCGCCGGCGGCATCGCCGTAGGCGTGGCCGGCACGCCCACGTTGCTCGCCCCCGCCCTCGACACGGCGCGCGCCACCGCCAACGCGCGCTTGCCGCGCCGCGATGCGTACGGTGCCCTCGAGAAGACGTTCATGACGATCGCCGATTTGCCGGGCGTGCCCGGACACGAGTGGCGCGTGCGCGAGGCGATTACCGCGCTGTTGCCGGCGTGGGCCAAGTCGCGCGCGGTGGTGGACAGCGCCGGCAATCTCATCGTCGCCGTCGGCCCCGAGCGCGACTCCGTGGCGTTCATCGCGCACATGGACGAGGTGAGCTTCGAGGTGGAAGCGATTGCCCGTGACGGCACCGTGCGGTTGGCCCGCCGTGGCGGCGTGGTGCCGAGTGCGTGGGAAGGACAGCCGGCCGCGTTGCACTTCGATCGCGTGGGCGGCGGTGACGCGCCGCCGTCATTGCGCGGCGTGTTCGTCCCGCGTGACTCGGCGCGCGTGAAGGCGCCGGCCGTGAGCACGGCATGGTTTGGCGTGGATTCGGCCACGCTTGTCGCGCAGGGGGTGCGTGTGGGCAACGCCGTCACCGGGTACAAGCGCTCGTCTCGTCTGGGCGGCACGCGTCTTACGGGCCGAGGCAGCGACGATCGTACCGGCAGCACGGCGCTGTTGCATGCGCTGCAGCGGATTGATCCGAACACGCTCACGCATAAGGTGCTGTTCGTGTGGTCGGTGCGCGAAGAAGGCGGACTGCTTGGCGCCGGGGCGTTCGGTGCGAATCATGGCCGGTCGCTGCAGCGGATCTACAGCGTGGACACCTTCGTGAGTTCGGATACGCCGCTCGAAGATCCGGCGTTCGCCTACGCCCCGCTGGGGCAGGGCTTCGTGTTGCGCGGCCTCGATGACGGCGCGATCTCACCGCCGGCCGAACGGGACCGGGTGCTGGCCGTGGCGCGGGCGCAGGGGATTCCCGTGCAGCGCGGTACCACGCACGGGTCCACCGACGGGTCGGCGATCGCCCCCTTCGGCGCGCCGAACGTGGGGCTGTCGTGGCCCGGGCGGTATTCGCACACGCCGGGGGAAGTGCTGGACCTGCGCGACGTCGAGGCGCTCGTGCGGATCATCACGGCGATGGCGGTGGCCCGCTAACCCGGGTCGCTCCTGGAGAATCTGGTGGTCGATGCGGGCGGTCGATGCGGGTGGGCGGCGCGAAGCCTCGCCCACCCGCATCACCTCGGAGCGGCGCCGTCGGCTGTACGCCAGGCGGCGACGTCGGACGGGGTGTCGAGATCGAACTGGCCGTTCGGAAGCGACACCGTGATCGTATCCGCATCCCGGAGCAGGGCGCGGGCTCCCTGGTCGCCGTCGAGTGCCGCCAGCGCCGGCCAATCGGCGCGCGGCAGCACGGCCGGGATGCCGCGGACGGGGCCCCGTTCCGGTGGGCCATTGGTGCTGTCATAGGCCGACGCCACGCGGTGCGCCCCCAGACCGGACGTGGCCAACAGCGACTGCAGATGCTCGACGGTTACCGTTGGCATGTCGCAGGTGGCGATCAGGACGGCCGACGTGTGGGCAAAACGCACATCATTCAGCCACTGAATGGCCGCCGCGATGGACGTTCCCATCCCCCGCTCCCAGTGCAAATTTTCGACGCACTCAACCGGCAGCATAGAGACAGCATCGCGTACAATCGCGCTATCGGCGCCGACGACGACAAAAACCGGGGAACAGCCGGCGTCAAGGAGCTGCCGAGCGGCGCGCTCCACCAGCGTCACGCCGTGCATCGTGAGCAGCTGTTTGGGTGACCCCAGACGGCGCGATCCGCCCGCCGCCAGCAAGACCCCGGCCACGCTCACGGGGTCACCCGTGGTCGCCACCGCGACGGTCGTCGTGTGGCGCAGCGCACTCGGTCGGCACGATCGGCGCGTCGTGTTCGAACAGCTGAGGCGTCGGCGTTCGCGCATGGATCGGGCTGAGGCGCTCGCGCAGGAATCCCGCCGGGCGGCCGTGGATCACGGCCTCGATCTCAGCGATGGCCGACAGGGCGATCGCCGCCGGACTTTCGCCCCCGAGATCGAGTCCGATTGGCGCGTGCAGGCGGTGACGCATGCGCTCGGTCACCGACATCCCGCGCTCGCGCAGCGCGGAGTTGACCGCGTCGACCAGCTGCCCGGCGCGCTTTCGCGACCCCAGCACGCCGATGTA
>CAIUOO010000383.1 GCA_903900795.1 uncultured Gemmatimonadota bacterium
AGTTCGTGGCCAAGGCGCCGCCGGCGCTGGTGGAGGCGGAGCGCGCCAAGGCCGAGGAGTGGCGGTCGCGGCGTACGCTGATGCGCCTCAAGCTCGGGACCTTCGGCGCGTGACGACCGCGATGAAGGCCGTCGCGCGGCGCGCGGCCGCGCTCCTGCTGCTGACCGGTTGCGCCAATCAGTCGGCGCCGCCCGGCGGAGCGCCCGATCTGGCGGCGCCGCTCGTGCTGAAAGTGTCGCCGCAGAACAACGCGGTGGGCGCCAAGCCGAAGGCCGTGGTGCTGCAGTTCGATGAGGTGATCAGCGAATCGCCCAAAGGCGCGAAGGATCTGGCGGAGCTGGTCTTCATCAGCCCCAAGAGCGGCGTGCCCAAGGTCGACTGGGGGCGCTCAAAAATCGAGATCCGTCCCTCGAAAGGATGGAAACCGAACACCGTGTACTCGGTGGTGATCAAGCGCGGCCTGCAGGACCTGCGCAACAATGCCATCGACAGCACGATCCGGCTGGTCTTCAGCACCGGCGGGGCGATCCCGGACACGCGAATCACTGGTGTCGCGTTCAACTGGCAATCCACCAAGGGAATGAGCGGCGGCGTCGTTGAAGCCATCGCGCCGGACAGCACCACGTATCAGGTGGTAACCGATTCCGTAGGACGTTTCGATCTGCGCTATGCACCGCCCGGGCGGTACACCCTACGGGCGTACGACGACCGCAACAGCAACCGAACACTTGAGCCGCTGGAGATCTGGGACACGGTGAGCGTGACGCTGACCCAAACCGCGTCGGCCGAGCTGTATGCGTTCGGGCACGACACGGTCGGCCTCCGCATCTCCGACATCGCGCTCGTGGACAGCGGCGGCGGCGTCAAGATCACCTTCGACAAACCATACGCGCCGACGCAGATTTTTGATCCGGGATCCATCGTGGTGAAACGACCGGATTCCTCTGCTGTCGGCATTCGCCTCATTCGAACGCCCCAACAACGCGCTATGGCGGATTCGCTGCAGGCGCTGGCAAAACGGGACTCCATCGCCCGCATCGCGGCACGGCAGGACTCGACCCCCGCGCTGCGCGCGCGAACGGATTCGATTGCCCGTGTCAAGCGGGCGGACAGCGTGTCGGCCGCCGAACGGACCGAGCGCGCTGCACGGGAAGCCCAACGGCTGGCGGCAGCACGCAGCGGACGCCGTCTTGCGCCGGTCGATACGACGCCGCCGCCGAAAATCCGGCGACCGGCACTCTTCACTGAAGTTTACCTCACCTTCGACTCCGTGCTGCCTCCGCAGACCCAATTCCGCGTCGTGGTGGAGAGCGTACGCAGCCTGTCGGGGACGGTTCGCTCCCCGAGCCGAACGTTCAGTACGCCGAAAGTCCCGAAGGTCGACAGTACGGCCGTCCGCCGGGATTCCACCGCCGCAAAGCCGGTTGTGCCCGCCGCCCGCCGCGACACGCTCGGCCGGCGGTGATGGCGCCGTCGCCAGTGCCCGCGCTGTTCATCGACCGCGACGGCACGCTCATCGCCGACGCGCACTACCTCGCCGATGCGAGTCGCGTGCATCTGCTGCCCGGCGCGGCCAACGCCGTCGCCAAGGCGAACGCGGCGCAAGTCCCGGTGGTGGTGGTCACGAATCAATCGGGTATCGCCCGCGGGCTGATCACACACGCCCAATACGAAGCGGTACGCGATCGAACCTCTGCGCTCCTGAGCGCCGGAGGCGCCACGGTATTGGCCACGTACCACTGCCCGCACTGGGGACATCCGAAGGCGCCCTGCGAGTGCCGCAAGCCAGGCCTCGGCATGTACCGAGAAGCCGCGGCGGCTCACCAGCTCGACCTCATGCGCAGTGCCTACATCGGCGATCGCTGGCGCGATGTGCAGCCGGCGCTGGCCACCGGCGGCATCGGTATTCTGGTGCCAAGCATCGAAACACCCGCGGCTGACGTAGAGGAAGCGCGCTCGGCGCTGTCCGCCCGCATCTTCATGGTGGAGAACATCCTCGAGGCGGTGTCGCTCGCGTTGGCCATGATCGGCGCCCGCATGCCCCTGCAGTCGCCGTCCCAGGTGTAGTAGCTTGGGCGTCATGACGTCACCAGCGCGTATCTCCGTGCTCGCCTCGGGCGGCGGATCCAACATACAGGCGCTGATCGACCACTTTGCGGATCCGGCGGCCCATGCGGGCGTGATCACCTTCGTGGTCTCCGAGCGCGCGGAGGCGGGCGCCCTCGATCGCGCGCGCGCCGCCGGCATCGCCACTGGGGTGATCGACGCCCCGCTCGACGGCGACGCCATGCTCTCGCTGCTCGATGCGGCCAAGACGGATGTGCTGGTGCTAGCCGGCTATCTCAAGCTGGTCCCCGAAGCGGTCGTGCGCGCTTTCCGTGGTCGCCTGTTGAACGTGCACCCCGCCCTCCTGCCGTCGTTCGGCGGCCCCGGCATGTACGGCAAGCGCATTCATCAGGCGGTGCTCGATCACGGTGCAACGCTCACCGGCGTCACCGTGCACTTCGTTGATGAGCACTTTGATCGCGGGCCCATCATCGCGCAGTGGCCGGTACCGGTGCTGCCCGGCGACGACGCGACGCTGCTGGCGGCACGCGTGCTGCGCGCCGAGCACCGGCTGTTGCCGCTGTGCGTGGCCGCCGTGGCTTCGAGAGCGATCGTCCTCGGCGAGGACGATCGCGTACACGGGCGTCTCGATATCCCCGTGTCGGTGAACGCGCCCGACTGGCGTTTTGCCCTGGCCGAGGACGCGGCTGGGCCGTCACCGGCGTTTGCCACCGACGTGGCGCGACTCTTTCCGCGCTGAACACCATTTGTTGTTTTTCTCCATCTCCTGATCCCGTCTCCATGCGCGCGTTGCTTTCCGTTTCCGACAAGTCCGGCCTTGTGCCCTTCGCCACCGGTCTCGCCCAGCAGGGCTATGAGCTGGTGTCCACCGGCGGCACGGCCAAGGTCCTGCGCGAAGCCGGCCTCGCCGTAAAGGACGTCAGCGAGATCACGGGCTTCCCGGAGATGCTCGACGGACGCGTGAAGACGCTGCATCCCGTGATTCACGGCGGCTTGTTGGCGCGACGCGACTTGGCCGAGCACATGGAGGCCATCAACGCGCACGACATCGGTACCATCGATCTCGTGGTCGTGAACCTGTATCCGTTTCGCGAGACGGCCGCCAAGCCGAACGTGCATCCGGAAGAAGTGATCGAGAACATCGACATCGGCGGTCCGTCGATGCTCCGCTCGGCTGCGAAGAACTTTGCGTCGGTGTGGGTGATCGTTGACCCAACAGACTACGCCCATGTCCTCGAGATCGTGCAGGCGGGCGGCGATGACCTCGCGTTCCGCACGTTGCTGGCCGCGAAGGTCTACGCGCACACCAGCAGCTACGACGCGGCCATCGCCCAGTGGTTCGCGCAGCAGCGCGGCGAGCCGTTCCCCGACCGCTATCCGATCGCCTTCGAGAAGCAGCAGGCCCTTCGCTACGGCGAGAACCCGCAGCAGCGCGCGGCGTTCTACGTGGAGAAGCCGGGCGCTGGCCTCGGCGCGCTGGTGCAGAAGGGCGGCAAGGAACTCTCGTTCAACAACCTGCTCGACCTCGAAGGCGCGTTGCTCGCCATCGAGCCGTTCGCCGATCAACCCGCGTGCGCGATCATCAAGCACACCACGCCCTGCGGCGTGGCCACGGGCATCGATGCCCTGTCGGCGTACAAAAGGGCGTTGGCCTGTGATCCCGTGTCGGCGTTCGGCAGCGTGATCGCCTTCACTGTTCCGGTCGATGTGGCCGCCGCGGACGCGATCTCCAGCTTGTTCGTGGAGTGCATCGTGGCGCCGTCGTTCTCCGATGAAGCCGTCGAAATTCTCGGCCGCAAGAAGAACCTGCGTGTGCTCGAAGGGCGCGCGAACTGGCCGAAGGGCGGCATGGACTACAAGCGCGTGCGCGGCGGCCTGCTGGTGCAGGATCGCGCCCCGGCGCCGATAGAGCCGGCCCAGTGGAACGTGGTAACCAAGCGCCAGCCGACCATGGAAGAAATGGTCGACCTGCACTTCGCCTGGAAGGCGGTGGCGAGCGTGAAGTCAAATGCCATCGTGCTCGTGCATGACGGCGCCACGATCGGCATTGGTGCCGGCCAGATGTCCCGCGTGGATGCCAGCTTCCTGGCGGCGCACAAGGCCACCAGCGTCGGCCACGTCACCGACGGCGCCGCGCTGGGCTCCGACGCCTTCTTCCCGTTCCGCGACGGCATCGATCAAGCGGCCGCGGCTGGGGTCAAGGCAATCGTGCAGCCCGGTGGATCGGTACGCGACGCGGAGGTCATTGCCGCCGCCGATGAGCATGGCATCGCGATGGTGTTCACCGGCGAACGCCTGTTCCGCCACTAGGAACCCCGGCGCTCGTCGCTTCGTTCGCCTCGTATTCGCACGTCGCTGCTTTCCCGGCGCCTTTTTCTTGTGCCCCTTTTTTAAGCCTCATTATGCGCGCTTCCCGCTCCACATTCCGCGTTCTTTTCGCCGCGACCGGCCTCCTCCTGTTGGCCGGCTGTGGCGACGAAGTACCCACGTTGCCCGTGACCGCGCCCCGCTTCACCTCTACCGTGGTGTTCGGTGCAAGCCTTGATGACACGGGCAACGTGTGCAACCTGAGTCCCGCCAGCTGCCCGCCGGCACCGTATTTCAATGGGCGAGTCTCCAACGGCCCGGTGTGGGTGGAGTTAGTCGCCGCCAAGTACGGCACCACCGTCACCCCGTCGCGCACCGGCGGAACCAACTATGCGTTCTCAGGGGCGCGCACGGGACCCATCGCGGGTACTACGCAGGGCGTGCCGAACATGGTGCAGCAGGTTGAGGAGTACCTCGCCAAGTCCACCACCAGTTCGCGTGCCAAGGTGCTGTTCGTGTTGAACGTGGCCACAGTGGGCAACGACATCAACGATGCGCTTACGCAGTCGTTCACCAACCCGCAGGCCCCGGCCACCATCCTCGGTGGCGCCGTGGTGAACACCGTGAACATGATTGGCCGCTTGTACGCCAACGGCGCGCAAAACGTTCTGCTGGTGAATAGCGTCAACATTGGTCAGACGCCGCTGGTGCGCGCGCAAGGTGCTGCGGCGTCGGCGGGCGCCACGCAGCTGTCCACGCAGTTCAATACCGGGCTCAATGGCCAGTTGGCTGCGCTCCGCGCCTCGATGCCGTTGCTCAAACTCTACGTGCTCGACGCGGGCGCCCTGCATGCGGCGGTCATTGCCAACCCTACCGGTTTTGGGTTCGCCAATGCCACGCTGCCCTGCCTGACCACGGCGCCAGCCGCGGTCTGCTCCACCCCGGACAGCTTCTTCTTCTGGGACGGATTCCATCCGACAGCGGCGGCCGGACGGTTGGTGTTCCAGCGCGCCGTTGAGGTCCTTGATGCCGGCATCTCCCCGCGCTAGGTCACACCATCTTGTTGACTGAGCGTCTGGCGATGCCAACCCGTCTCACCGCCGTCCAAGCCGTCGTGGTGGTCTCGCTCCTCGCGCTGCTGAGTGCGGCCCGGCCGCTCGTGGCCGTGCCGCTCGCCGCGCAGTCCAAACCCCCAATCAATCGCGCGACCCCCATTACAGCGGGAGCCACGCTCATTGGCGGATGGACGGGCACCGCCACCGTGCCGCTGCCGGACAGCGTGATCGTGGTGCCGGTGGTGTACACATTCACACAGTCCGGCCCTACGATTTCCGGTCAGGCGATGGTGCCCGGTCAGGGCACCGGGCCGATTTCCAATGTGGTTCGTACCGGTAAGCAGGTGCGCTTTCGTGTGACGGCGCCGGAGGGCAGACTGCTTGAGCACGACGGCACGTTCGGCGCGGACGGCAGCATCGAGGGCATGGTGAACCTGGACAACCAGCCCATCGCCAAGTTCAAGATCGCGCCGAGAAGGGACTCGAAGTCGTTGCCGAAGAAGTAGGTGCGGCCGCGACAGGCGGCTCGATCCTGAGCGCCTGAAACGCCGCGTTCGACACCAGGCAGTACGCGGCGAAACAATAGAAGCCGGTGCCGGCCACCGCCGACAGATTGGCGGTGCCCTTCCCCACCAGCAGCGCGATGAGCATGCCGACCGCGAACACGTCGGCCATCGACCACTTGCTCATCGCCTGCACCACGCCGTACAGCCGGTACGACGTGGCACTGCCGCGCAGCGCGAAGATCGGCACCAGCAGGGCCGCCTTGAGGAGCGGCACGAGCACACTGAACAGCACGATCAGGCCAGCCACGAAGTTGTTGCCGGTGTTGTGCAGGCTCTGAATCGCACTGATCACACTGCGCGTCTCGTTGGAGAGTTCGCGCGTGTTGCCAAACAGCTCCATTGTGGCGCGAATGGTGAGCACCGGCTGCACCAGTCCCGGCCACAGCAGCACCAGCGACACCAGCGCCAGCACGATCGCGAGTTTGTTGCGTGATGTCATGAGACGATACTAGGCCGCGAGCTGCGTGATCGCGCGAACGAACGCGTCCAGCTCTATGGTGGTCGTGAACAGCTGGGGCGTAACCCGCACGCCGGTCACGCCGGCGGTGTCGATCGCGACCGTGAAGATCTGGAAGCGGTCCATCAGCGCCGTGGCGAGATCGCCGGGCGTCATGCCGTCGATCCCGACGTTGGCAATCGCCCCGGTGCGCGCGGGATCACTGGGCGTGAACAGCCGCACCCGCGGCACGCTGCGCACCTTCGTGGTCCAGTACTGCTGCAACCAGCGCAGCCGGGCCTCCTTGCGCTGAATACCGATCTCCTCGTGAAACGTGATCGCGTCGTCGATGGCAAGATCGGTATGCACCGGATGCGTGCCGGTATGATTGAGCTTGGCGATGCTGGTGGTGGGCTGTCCTTCGTCTCCAAAGAGTGGCCAGAGCTTCTCGATGGCGTCGCGACGCACGTACAGCAGACCGGCCCCAAGGGGCGTGCCGAGCCATTTGTGCAGGCTGGCCCCGTAGAAGTCGCAGCCGAGGTCGGGGATGCGGAAGTCGAGCTGGGCGAAGGCGTGGGCGCCGTCCACCATGACCGGCACACCACGCGCGTGCGCCATGTCGCAGATCTTTTTCACCGGCAGCACCTGGCCGGTGATGTTGATCATGTGACACAGCATCAGCAGGCGCGTACGGGGGGTGATGGCGTCAGCGTACACCTGCACGATCTCGTCGTCGGTACGTGGGTCGAGCGGCACGGTTACCGTGCGGTTCACGACGCCCCAGCGGCGGCGCATGAGGGCGAACTGATCGAGCATGGCGCCGTAGTCGTGCACCGCCATGACCGCTTCGTCGCCCGCCTTCCAGTCGAAGCCCGAAATCACCGTATCGAGCGATTCGGTGGTGTTGCGGGTGATGATAATCTCCTCGGCCGAGCAACCCGCCATCGCCGCCAGACGGGCCTGCACCCGCGCCTTATTAGTGCCCTGCACCGTGCGCATGTAGCGCGAGCTCTGGGCGTTGACGGCCCGTACGTGGCCGATAAAGCGCTCCAGGACCGGCTGCGACTGCATGGAGTAGTACCCATGCTCGAGGTGCACATAGTCGGTCGGGACCAGATATTTGGCCCGCAATACCTCCCAGAAATCGGCTCGCCCGGCAAGCTCATCCACGGGCAGGCGGGAAAACGCCAGCAGCTGTGCCGGCGTGAACAAAAGGCCGAGTGAGGCACCCCCAAGGGCGCCGCCTGCTGTACGGAGAAATTCGCGCTTGTCCATGCGTCGGGGGAAGATGAGGGGCCCGGACCCGGCGGGAAGCAGTTGTGCCCCCCGTCGCTGCCTGCGAACTTACCTGATTGTGTCAGCTCCGGCCGCCCCCGGTCCGGAGCCGCCCCACCTTTTGTCCCGTGTCATGACCGTCGCCGCTTCCGCCGCCGCGTCCCGGCCTGCCGCCAGCTCCACGGCCGGTGCGGCCGAGCTCGACTACCGCCCGTCGTACCTCGCCGCCGGCCTTGCCGGGCTGGTGGTGTTTCTCCTGTACCTCGTCACGCTGGCACCGACGACGTCCATGTGGGACACCAGCGAGTACATCGCGGCCGCGTACGTCCTCGGCATCCCGCACCCGCCGGGCAATCCGTTCTTCGTATTGATCGGACGCGTCTTTGCGATCCTGCCGATCGCGCCGACCGTCGCCATGCGCATCAATGTGCTGGCGGCACTGTCAAGCGCGGTGTCGGCCGGGTTGTGGTTCCTGATCACCGAACGCGTGCTCGTCCAGTGGATGCCGCGGCGCTGGCAGCGCATCGCCGGCGGTACGCTGGCCGCCCTCATCGGTGCTACCGCGTTCACGGTGTGGAATCAGTCGGTCGTGAACGAAAAGGTGTACACGGTGTCGCTGGTGGGCTTGGCGGTCATCTGCTGGCTCACGGTGCGCTGGTGTGATGATCCGGAAGGCCCCGTGGCCGACCGTCTCTTGGTGCTGGTCGCCTACCTGCTCGGACTGGGCTACGCCAACCACATGGCCGGCATGCTGGCCGCGCCGGCCGTCGGACTCGCGGTCCTGATTCGTCGACCGTCATCGATTCTGCGCTGGAAGCTGTTGGTGGCCTGCGGCGCCGCGCTGGTGTTCGGCATGACGCCGTTCGCTACGCAGCCCATTCGCGCCGCGCACTTCCCCGCGATCAACGAAGGCGAACCCACCGGTTGCGTGACCGAGTTGAAAGCCGACTGCACCTTCTCGGCGCTCACGTACGAGCGCTTCATGTACAACTTCAATCGTGGACAGTACGGCAAGCCGGAGCTCGGTGAGCGCCAGGCGCCGCTGACCGCGCAGGTCGGCATGTACTGGCTGTACTTCAAGTGGCAGTGGCTCCGCGACGCGTATCAGGAGAACCCGGGGCTGCAGAACGGGCTCGCGGTGTTCTACTTCATTTTGTGCGTGCTTGGTGGCTGGATGCACTTCACGAAGGATCGACGCAGCTTCTGGTTCTTCGGCCCGCTCATCGGCACGATGACGTTCGGGCTGATTTTCTATCTGAATTTCAAGTACGGGCACAGTCAGGCGCTGGACCTTGGCGACTCCGTGCCGCGCGAAGTGCGCGACCGAGACTACTTCTACCTGTGGAGCTTCTCGGCCCTCAGCGTGTGGGCCGCGCTCGGACTCGTGTATCTGTGGGAAACGGTGGCCAGTCTGTTCGGCGCCGATGAAGTGAAGCTGGGACGCACTACGGTGGTGGAGCCGCGCACGCGCAGCTTTCTGCTGGCGTCTCCGTTGCTCGCCGTGGCCTTCATTCCGCTGTTCGGCAACTGGCAGCAGGCGTCGCGCAGCAACCAGACCGACACGACCGACTTTGCGCGCGACCTGCTCAACTCGGTCGAGCCGTACGGCATCCTGATCACCGTCGGCGATAACGACACCTTCCCGCTCTGGTACGCGCAGGAAGTCGAAGGCATCCGCAAGGATGTCATCGTGGCGAACACGTCGCTCATGAACACCGACTGGTACACGCGGCAGATGATCCGTCGCCCGGTGTACGAGTACGACGCGGCCAAGGGTCCGGAGATCTACCGCAGCCAGCAGTGGAAGAAGCCGGTCGGTCCGCCGGTGAAAATGACCTTCGACGAAGCCGACGCGCTGCCGCTCGCCATTCAGACGCCGCCGAACGCCGCGTTCCAGAAGGGCGACATCATCGCCGCGCCGCGCTCGCCGCAGCTCATGCGCGCCGACCAGCTGGTGTATTTCATGATCCGCGATACGTACCCCGATCGTCCGATCTACTTCAGCCGCACCGCGGGTGGATATCCGTACGAACTCGGACTGGAACGTTATGTCCTCACGCAGGGCATGGCCAAGAAGCTCGTGGGCCAGCAGATCATCCCGGGACGCGACACCGTGCTCATTCAGGGTGAAGGCATGGTGGACGTGAAGCGCTCGTACGAACTGTGGACGAAGGTGTTCACCGCCACGAAGTCGCTCGCCGCCCGCAAAGGATGGGTGGACGACGCGTCCGTCGGCATCCCGGACCTGTACGTGATCAGTGGCGTCACGCTCGCCGAAGCGCTGGCGCAGACGGGCCAGACCGCTCTCTCGGATTCGGTCTACCAGCAGTCGAAGGGCATCGCCACGGCCATGCGCCGCGCTCAGGTGTTCGGCTTCGACCGTCAGCCGGCGTTGCCGGTGATGCCGGGTGCCGACGTCGGTCCGCAGCAGCAGTTGCTGGTGCCACAGCCGCCACCCGACTCGAAGTAACGCACCACAACCTCAGGAGTTTGCCCGTGCGTCACCTCCGTTTTGCGTTTGGGCTGTCCGTTGGCCTCTCCCTCGCGTCAGCCGCGTTGCCAACGGTGCTTTCGGCGCTGCAGCCGCCGGCCACGCAACCGCCGCGTCCCCCTGCCGGCTTCCGCGGCGGCACGCAGATCAAGCCCGGCGAAGAGTGCCCCGCCGGTACCACGGAAATCCGTCCGAACAACTGCCTCGCGCCGGCCTCACCGCCGCCGAGCATCGTGGATTATCGGCCCAAGTCCACGCTGATCGTGCCCGCCGCCGGCATGAAGTGGAAGGCGAAGTATCCGGTCGTCGATTTCCACGGCCATCCGTCGGGACTGCTCGGCAACGCCGAGGGCATCGCGCGACTCGGCGCCTCGATGGACTCGGTGAACGTGCGGCTGATGATCGCCGCCGACAACGTGAGCGGTGACCGGCTCACGCGCACGATGGAGTTGGTGAACGGCTCGCCCACCATGAAGGATCGTGTGCGGTTGCTCACCGGCGTGAACCTGAGCGGCGTGGGTCCGGGATGGGCGGCAAAGGCCGTCGCCCAGCTCGAAGCCGACGTGAAAGGCGGCGCGGTGGGCATCGGGGAAATCGGCAAGGGCTTCGGCTTGAGCACGAAGAAAGCTGACGGTACGCGACTGCGCTTGAACGACCCCGACCTCGACCCTATCTGGGAAGCGGCCGCGCGCCTCAAGCTGCCCGTGTTTATTCACACCGCCGACCCGCAGGAGTTTTTCCGCGAAGTCGACAACACGAACGAACGGTGGCTGGAACTCACGCTCTTCCCCGAGCGGCTCTATCCGCAGGACAGGTATCCGAGCTTCAATCAGCTCATGGCCGAGCGCGATAGCCTGTTCCTGCGTCATCCGAAGACGACGTTCGTGGCCGCACACCTGGGCTGGCACGCCAATGATCTCGGGCGCTTGGGACGCATGTTCGACAAGATGCCGAACGTGCTCGCGGAAGTGGGCGCGGTACTGTACGACATCGGCCGCCAGCCGCGCAGCGCGCACGACTTCTTTATCAAGTATCAGGACCGCCTGCTCTTCGGCAAGGATTCCTTCCAGCCGGAAGAGTATCCGTACTACTGGCGCGTGTTCGAAACGCGTGACGATTACTTCGACTACTATCGCGAGTATCACGCCTTCTGGAAGCTGTACGGCATCGACCTGCCGGACGTGGTGCTGAAGAAGGTGTACTACCAGAACGCCCTGCGCATCATGCCGGCCATTCAGATACCGGGGTGGCCGAAGTAGTTGATGCGGGCGGTTCGATCGTAGGAACTGATCACGCAGAGTTCGCAGAGAGCGCAGAGGCGCAGAGAAGACAGTTTTGTTCTCTGCGCCTCTGCGCTCTCTGCGCCTCTGCGTTTTCTTTTCAACGATCGTGCCCCAACACCGACGTCGCGATCGCATCGAGCCCGCCACGCATCGGATCGCAAACAGGCACTCCGAGTTCTGCCGAAACCCGCGCAGCGTACTCACGCCACTCATCATCAGAGAGCGAAGACGAGTTGATGCTCACCCCCGCCAATCGCACGTGCGTGTTCGTGATGCGCGCGGCGGTGAGATACTGCGCCACCGCGTCGGCCAGCGGCGGAATGGGATGATTCGGGCGGTACTCGATGGTGAGCCGAGACGGGTCGTGGCAGAGCACGATGCAGTCGGGCTGCGAACCGTGCAGCAGCCCCAGCGTGACACCGGCGTAGGCTGGATGAAACAACGAGCCCTGCCCTTCGATCACGTCCCAGTGATCGAGCGCGTTGTCGGGCGACAAGACCTCCGCCGCGCCGGCAATGAAGTCGGCCACGACGGCGTCAATCGCGATGCCGCTGCCGGCGATCATGATGCCGGTCTGCCCCGTGGCGCGGAACGTGGCGTTGGCCCCACGCGCCCGCAGCGCGTTCGTGAGCGACAGCGCCGTGTATTTCTTGCCGAGCGCGCAGTCGGTGCCCACCGTGGCCACGCGCATGCCGGTGCGCTTATTCCCCGTGCCGGCGGGGAATGTGACGTCGCTGTGCCGCACGTCCATCAGGCGCACACCGTGCTGCTGTGCCGCGGCCACCAGCGAGGGAAACGACGACAGGCGCGTGTGCATGCCGCTCACGATATCGAGCCCGCTGGCGATGGCCACTTCGAGATCGGGGAGCCAGGCGTCGGGCACGCGTCCACCAACCGACGCGATACCGATCACCAGGCTGCCGGCACCACGCGCGGCGGCATCGGCCGGCGAGAGCCGCGTGAGTCCAACACTCACCGTGGCCTGCGGGAGACTCCACTCGCCGATCACGTCATCGGGGCACCAATCGCGCAGACCGCAGGCGGTCTTGGCATCGGTGGGCTGGATGGAGTCGCCGAGGTAGAGGAGGTACGGTTTGCGGAGATCAGGCATGATGGTGCACTCGCATGGATTGGGGGCACGTCAGGGGTTGCCCACGCGGGTCCCTCGCCGTTTTCTTCTCTCAGGGCAGCGCGTGCGTGTCGCGCGACCCAAAGGCGTGGTGGCCGAGTGGTTTAAGGCAGCGGTCTTGAAAACCGCCGAACCTGAAAGGGTTCCGTGAGTTCGAATCTCACCTACGCCGTGTGTTCAACGACAGACGCCCGCTATCGGTAAGCCGATCGCGGGCGTCTTGTCATTCGGAGAAGACGTTACGGCGTGACGACCGCACGCAGCGTGACACCCGCGTACGCGGTGTAGCCAACCACGCGAACGCGCCACGCACCGGCGGACACGGTGGTCGTGATGGCGCAGGATTCGCTGGGGCCGGCCGCCTCGGAGACGCAGGCAGGCGTGGTGGTGCCAGGCCGGTAGACTTCGAGGTCAGGGTCCTGCGATCCCGCGCCGGCCAGCGTCACGGTGAGGCTAGTGGCACCGGCCGGCACCGTGATGAACCAGCTGTAGGCCGAGTTGAGCGGACCGGCGATGGTGAGCGGCGTGTTGTTGAGCAGCGGGTTGAAGATCAGGCTGCCCGACTTGCCCTCGGACGTCGCGGTGACGGTGAACGTGCCCGGCACGAGCGCCGAGACGAGCCCGGTGGACGACACCGACCCCGTGGTGGCGGACGACGAGGCCCACGTGATCGGGCGGTTGGCGAGCACGTTGTTGTTGGCATCGCGCAGCGTGGCGGCCAGTTGCTGCGTGCTGCCCGCCGCGAGCGTCGGTGTGGTCGGCGTCAGGGTCACCGTGTTCACGGGCGCGAGCGCCTCGACCGCGACGTTCACCGTCGCCGTGCGTCCTTCACTGGTGGCCGTGATGACGGCCGCGCCGGGCGCGATACCAGCAACCACGCCGTCCGCGTTCACGGTGGCCACGGTGGGGACCGACGAGCTCCAGGTCACCGTGCGGGCGACCAGCGTATTGCCCGCGGCGTCGAGCGTGCGAAACGACAACGGCACCTGCTCGCCGACGGCGACCGCGCGCGTCAGCGCCGCAATGGCAACCGACGCGACACCGGCCACGCCCTGGATCGAGGCAATGCCCGTCACGCCGCCGATAGTGGCCTGAATGGCCGTGCTGCCCGTCGTGAGCATGGTCACGAGCCCACCCGACGACACCGAGGCGATCGTCGGCTCGGCCGACGTCCACGTCACGGCGCCGGCCGAGACCGTGGCGCCATTCTTATCGAGTAACGTGGCCGCAAGCTGCTGCGTCTGCCCGAGGCGGAGACTCGACACGCGCGGCGTGACGGCGACCGTATTGGTGCTGACGACCGGCGCGGTGACCACCTCGTCGTCGTCGGCACAGGCGGTCATGCCGCCCACAAGGAGCGTGGCACCGAGGAGCAGGCGGGTCGCGACAATCCCGCGACGAAGGGAGCGAAGCTGAAGCATCGTCAGAAGGCTGGAGGGGCACGGCGCGAGATCGACACAATCCCGATAATCCGCATCAACCTATTAACTGAACAAGCGATCCCCGACTTTCGCTAGGGATTTCGCCACCCGATTACACGGGTACCTTCTTCCGTATGAAAAACATGGCCAGTCGTCCCCGTGGTATGTCACGCCGGTGTGTCGTCCTTATGGGTTCGCTGCCGTGGCTCGTCACCATAAGCGTAATCGTGAGCGCCCTCGCGCGGCCGGCGGGCGCGCAGCCCCCGTCGCTGGCGGTGGCCCGCGCGGTGCGCGTCACCGAGCAAACCAGCGGTACGCCCAAGCTGCTGCAAGCGGTACACGCGGTCTCTGAGCGCGTGGTGTGGGCCTCCGGTCACGGTGGCGTGGTGCTGCGCTCCATCGACGGTGGCGACCGCTGGGAAGCGCGCCCGACCGCCAGCGGCGACTCGCTCGAGTTTCGCGATGTGCATGCCATCGACGCTGACACCGCGTGGATCATGTCCTCGGGAAGCGGCGCCAGGTCGCGGATTTATCGCACCACCAACGGCGGCGCCTCGTGGACCCTGCAGTTCATGAATCCCGACACGGCGGCGTTCTACGACTGCCTCTCGTTCGGCCGTGGCCGTGGTCGCACGGGAGTCGCGTTCAGTGATGCCACGGCTGGACGCACCAACATTCTGCACACCGACAACGACGGCGCGTCGTGGAAGCTGCTGGCGCAGACCGCCGTACCGGCGCCCCTGCCCGGCGAAGGCGCCTTTGCGGCCAGTGGCCTGTGCGTGTTACACGGTGACGCCCGCACGGTGTTCATCGCCACGGGCTCGCCCGGCGCACGGCTCCTGCGCAGCCGTGATGGCGGCAGCACGTGGGCCGCGGAGAACACGCCGTTCACGCGCGGCACCGCGGCTGGTCTCACCGGAATGGCGTTCAAGGACGGCCGGATGGGCATGGTCGTGGCCGCCGACATCAACCGCCTCCGCACCGACTCGTCGACGGCCGTGGTGGGCATCACCACCGACGCCGGACGCACGTGGGAGCTCCGCACCCGTCCCCCCCTGCCCGGTGCGCTGGTGGGCGTGGCGTGGGTGCCGGGCGCCGGCAGCGAGACGGCCGTGATCACCAGCTACGGCGGCGCGTTTCTCACCAGCGACGGCGCGCGTACGTGGCGAACCCTCACCGATGCGCTGTCCACGGGAGTGAGCGCCGTGGGCGCCCGTGCCTGGATCGTGGGCGGTAACGGCACGATCACGCGCCTCGACTGGTAGCCGGGCGCGCCGGGGCGTGTGCTGGACGATGTCATCAGCGCACGCCATGATTGAGGGATGCACACTACTCTTTCTTCACGGCGTGGCGCCATCGCGCTGACACTGTCGATCACCGCCTCGTTCGCCGCGTGCGCTGGCGACCAAGTCCCCGCGTCGGCCGGCGCCACCAGCGCCGACTCCGCTCTCGCGCCGGCGCTCGCCGCCATCACTGCCGACGGCCTGATGGCGCACACCAAGGCGCTCAGCGACGACTCGCTCGAAGGGCGCGCACCGGCCACCCCGGGCGAAGACAAGACGGTCGCGTACCTCCAGTCGCAGTTCGCCGCGATGGGGCTCAGAGGCGGCATGCCGGATGGCTCGTTCGTGCAGAGGGCCACCTTCACCGGCATCACCGGTAAATCGGAAGCGTCGTTCCGCATTGGGTCGCGGGTGATGCCGCTGTCGTTTCCGGCCGACTACATCGCGCGCACCCGTCACGAAGTGCCGGTGATCGATGTCGACGCCGAGATGGTATTCGTGGGCTACGGCGTGGATGCCCCCGAGTACGGGTGGAACGACTACAAGAACGTGGACGTGAAAGGAAAAGTGCTGGTGATGCTGGTGAATGATCCGGCCGTGGCCGATCCGAACGACAGCACGAAGCTCGACAGCACCATGTTCAAGGGGAAAGCGATGACGTACTACGGTCGATGGACCTACAAGTACGAGATCGCTACGGCGAAGGGCGCGGCTGGTGCGCTCATCATTCATGAGACGGGTCCCGCCGGCTATCCGTTCGAAGTGCTCAGCGGCAGCGCCGCCCTCGAGCAGTTCGACATCGCGACTGCCGATGGCAACACGGGCCGCACGAAGGTGGAAGGCTGGATCACGCAGCCCAAGGCCGAAGACCTGCTGAAGGCGGTGGGCAAAGACTTTGCCGCGCTCAAAGCCGCCGCGCGCCGTAAGGATTTCACGCCGGTGTCACTCGGCGCCTCCGCCAAACTCCACATCAGCAACAGCACGCGTCGCGTGGAATCACGCAACGTCGTGGCCACCATCGAAGGCAGCGACGCCACGCGCACGAACGAGTACGTGATCTACAGCGCGCACTGGGATCATCTCGGACGCGACACCAGCATCACGGGCGACCAGATCTTCAACGGTGCACTCGACAACGCGAGCGGCACCGCGCAGCTGCTGGAAATCGCGAAGGGATTCAGCGCCCTCCCCACCAAACCCGCGCGCTCAATCATGTTCGTGGCGCTTACGGCAGAAGAGAAAGGACTGATCGGCGCGAAGTACTTCGCCGCGAATTCGCCGGTGCCGTTGGCCAACGTGCTCGCCAACATCAACATGGACGGCTTCAGCCAGTGGGGCCGCACCAAAGACGTCACTGTGATCGGCCTTGGCAACAGCACGCTCGATGATGTGCTGGCCGATGTGATCCGTCCCGCTGGTCGCGTGCTCGCCGCAGACCAGGAACCGGAGAAGGGGTTCTTCTACCGCTCTGACCATTTCGAGTTCGCCAAGCAGGGCGTGCCCGCGCTGTACACGGAAGCCGGCGTGCACTTCGTGGGCAAGGACTCCACGTACGGCATGAAGAAGCGCGAGGAATACACGTCGCGCGATTACCACCAGCCGAGCGACGAAGTGAAGCCCGACTGGGACCTGAGCGGCGCGGTCGAAGACACGCGAGTGCTGCTCCAGGTCGGCTACCGCGTGGCCAACGGCACCGTGTGGCCCACCTGGAAGCCCGGCACCGAGTTCAAAGCAAAGCGCGACTCGGTGCTGAAGGCCGCCGGCCGATAGTGCGGATTTCCCGGTTGCGCCACCGGTTGACCCCGGGGCGCCTCCGGGTGAGATTGAAGGTCTGAAGTACAACTGAAGCACAACTGGCCTGCACCGCTGCCTTCGGGCAGCGTCGGCAAGCTTGGGAGGGGTGGCCGAGAGGCTGAAGGCACCGGTTTGCTAAACCGGCATAGGGGGTCAACCTCTATCGCGGGTTCGAATCCCGCCCTCTCCGCTGCGCGGGTCCGCTGCACTGTCGGCGGGCCCGCGCTGTTTTTTATAGAGTCCCGTAGCGTTCCCGATTCTTCGGTCTGCCGCATCTATGTCGTCGTCTGAGTCCATCGTGAAGCGCCCCCGGGTGCGCTTCGCCCCGTCACCGACCGGCTTTCTCCATGTCGGCGGCGCGCGTACCGCCCTCTTCAACTGGCTGTACGCGAAGAAATTCGACGGCGACTTCCTCCTGCGCATCGAAGACACCGATCGCGCCCGCAGCACGGACGAAAGCACCCGCGCGATCTTCGAAGGCCTCGAGTGGCTCGGCCTCACGTGGGACGAAGAGGTCGTGTACCAGGGCGCCAACGTGGAGCGGCACTTCGCCGACGCGCATCGGTTGCTCGAGAGCGGCGCGGCGTACCGTGACTTCACGCCGCAGGCGGAAACGGAGCGGCTGCGCAACGAGGCCGAGGCTCGTGGCGATGCGTACCGCTTCGATCGCGACACCGCGATGCTGAGTGAGGCGGAGATTGCCGAGAAGCTGGCGCGCCATGAGCCCTATGCCATCCGCTTCAAGGTACCCGATGGCTACACCGAGTGGCCCGATCTCGTGCACGAGCGCATCGCCTTTCCGAACAAGGACATCGAGGATTTCATCATCCTCCGGTCGGATGGCACGCCGGTGTACAACATGGCCGTGGTGAGCGACGACATCGCGATGGGAATCACGCTGGTGATGCGCGGCGACGATCACATTTCCAACACGCCCAAGCAGATCCTGTTGTATCGCGCACTCGGCGCCGATGTGCCGCAGTTCGGACATGTGCCGATGATTCACGGCGCCGACGGCAAGAAGTTGTCGAAGCGTCATGGCGCGACGGCCGTGGGTGACTATCAGCACTTGGGCTTCCTGCCGCAGGCAATGCTGAATTTCCTGGCGCTGCTGGGGTGGTCACCGGGTGACGACACGGAAGTCATGCTGCTGCCGGAACTGATCGAGCGGTTCAGCGTGCATGGCCTGCACGCGAAAGCCGCGATCTTCGACACGAAAAAGCTGGAATGGATGAATGGGCAGCATCTGGCGCTGATTCCGATCGCCGAGCTGGCGCACGTGGTGGCGCCGTTGTTCGAGAAGGCGGGCTTGGCCACCGTAGCCGACCTCGCATCACGTCCTGAGTGGTTTCACGGCGTGCTGGAGCTGCTGCGCGTGCGGGCGCGTCTCACCGACGAGATCGTGCAGTTGGCCACGACGTTCTTCGGCGAGACGGTGGAGTACGAAGCCGAGGCCATCGGCAAGCAGTGGCGTGATGCGGCGGTGACCGGAGAGATCCTGCAGGCCACGCACGATCGACTGGCCACGCTGGAGTCGTGGGAGCCGGCTGCGATGGAAGAGGCGCTGCGGGCGCTGGCCGACGAAAAAGGCATTTCCGGCGGCAAGATTTTTCAGCCGCTGCGCGTGGCGCTCACTGGCAAGACGGTGAGCCCGGGGATTTTCGAGGTGCTGTTGTACGTGGGGCGCGAACACTCGCTGGCGCGCGTGGCGGCGGCGGTGACGTTCTTGAAGCAGGACGCGTAGGGGGCACGATTTCGGTCCAGGGAATGCACTAGCACCGCGCGAACCGGCGGCGTCCTGTCGATTTTCGCTTGGCCGACCTCCGTCGGCCGGTGCTAACGCCGGGCTTCAGATGAGTCGCTTCCATGCCCAAAGCCACTTCACGCCGGCCTCCAAGACGTCCAATGGTCTGACCGCGTGCCGCATTTCACGAATACGCCCAAAACTACTTTTTTCCAAATTAGCACCCTTCTGGATGAACACCATACTTTGATAAAAGTGCATCGCGATCGTATGCTCATCGAAATAGCTGGGGCGATAAATCGGGTTTTCAAACTCCATAAAATTGAGCGAGTCGGTCAGATGCTTGAAATAGTTCATCGCGGTCTTCACTCGCTTCAGATTGAAACTGTGTCCGCCGTAGTGATGCCAGTACGAGGTCTGCAAATCCTCGACGGCGTAGATTCCGTTTTCGCTCAAGAGCGGATATAGGATTTCGAAGGTCTTGACGACGTGCCGATTCACATGGCTGCCGTCGTCCACGACAATGTCGATCCGGCCAATTTCGTCGGCCAATCGAGCTAGGAACTTCGCATCGACCTGACTGCCCTGAAATGTCTTGATTCGATCGTCGTCATGAGGCGACTTGTCGAAAATGTCTATGCCGTAGATCCGACCGCGAGGGAAGAAGTCTCGCCACATCCGCAGCGACCTTCCGCCCGCATGCGGATCCTCATAGCCGCCGACGCCGATCTCCAGCAGATTGACCGGCTCGTCTCGCAGATGCTTGAAATGATGTTCGTAATGGGGAGTGTAGTAGTGGCTTCCCCACTTGTCTGTCTGATGCTTGACGGCAAGCTCCGTCAATGTCGGGCGATCATCCATCGGGATGCTCCTGGGAATAGCGGGAAAACGTGAGTGCTCGCGACCCATTCCTTACGGGCGAACAACCCGGTCGGGGCGTCTTCCACGGGGCTCAGCGACCGCCTGCCACCAGAAGCCGGCCGCATTGGCCACTTGCCACGCGGTCTTCGGCCGCCAACCGACCGAAACCAGCGTCGCACCCACCGATGGCAAGGTAGGCGGCCCGCTCCACCGCAAACTTCGAGCCTGAGAAAACCCTTGGTTCCTAATCTGGTGAATTATAGAACCAATCCACGACGGCCGTAATCACCTGGCCCGCGGCAGCATAGGCGTTATCGGCGTTCGGGTTCTCCACCCCGCCCCCAATCAGCGCACCAAGGTTTTCGCGACAGTCTCTGGGCAGTCGTTCCAGCCAGGTGGCATGCGCCACGCAGTCATCATCGAGAAATGCCAACAGATCGGCGGAGGCCGCGCCAGCCCCCCTATTTCGATTGCCCGCAACGCCGAGATTCGGGCCGGGCAGATGCACAAGGCGTAGCCGACCGGAAAAATCCGCGACGACATCGACCACTGGGACGTCGGATGCGTCCACCAGCACGACCTCGAACTGATCCGATGGCAGCGTCTGACACGCAAGCGATTCGAAGCAGCGCCGCAACGGTCCAGGACGGTTGAACGTCAACACGATTGAACGTCAACACGATTGAACGTCAACACGATCACGCTGAATGTCACATTCTTTATGCTTGGCACATGCGTGGCTGGTGATGCTTGGCTTCACACATCGAACCCACTCTGGCGGTTGGTTGCCCGTCCAGCCACCAGTCGCATCCATGCGCGGTCGGCCAGATGACGGCCCTGACGGAGGTAGAAGCCAACGCTCCCGAAATCAACAAGTCCGCCGGTACTGTCGAATTGAACAACCCCTCTGGCGTGGCCTCGCCACAGGCAGATCCAGAGCGCCAGATTGCCGGTGTGATTCACGACGAAGGCCGCCCGGGAAAGCAGTTCGGTCACGGCAACCAGCATAATGCCGAATTCGCCACGGTCTCGTTGCAACGAGGCATCGTCCAGTTCATGTACGACGACGCCGTGACGGCTCACGGGCATGTCCTCGATGAAAAAGCATCGCGAGCCGAATTCTTCGACAAAGAGATCTCGCACCGCTGATTCGTCGGTCTGGATGAGGATACGGAAGTCCGGATGCCGTTCCAGAATCTTCCGTGCCTGAACGACGTAGGACCGCGGACTTGCCAGCGTGAGTTCAGTGTTTTTATCCGTGCCGCGGTAGACCACTGCGATAGTGGTAGCGGGATCGATGCCGTATCGTGCGATCCACTGGGCCTGATACGCTCGCGCCTTCTCCGACGGCTGAAACCAGCGACGAATGACCATCTCGAAACGCCGGTAGTCGATCCAGCAATAGAGGCCGTGATATCTCACCCGTGGCAGCCGCGTGAGTCCCCGGTGGGCGTCGATCGCCCGAGGGCTGAAGAACAGCGGATACATGTCGGATTGGTCGCGAGTTTGTTCGGCGTTCCGAAACCATCTGAACGCTCGCGAGAAATCGATCCGCCGTGGCATCTCCCCCGTCTTTTTCGCCACCTCCGCGATGTTCCACAGCGAGACCGTGCAGGTGGAAAAGAACCCGCTTTGGTGGCCGCAGAACAGCGTGCCGTCATGAAGCCTGTACGCCCCCTTGCAACTCAAGGACAGGTCACCCGACAGCGTCGATCCACGCCGACTCACGGTAGCACTCCTGACCTGTTCACCGCGCACGGCATAGACGGGCTCCGCAGCCCGAACGAATAGGCGCCACAACGGCTTACTGGAAACAGGCCCAGACGATCCGTTGGATAGGCTGTCGTGTGTAATGTCCGGTTCCGTATTTCGCCCGCCGAGAAACCTGTCAGTCAGTGATTTCTGCGTGATCAGTGTACAGCTCAAACACGGCTTTGGCAATCAACTGTTCCAGTATGCTGCGGCTCGTCGACTGTCGTTGACGTTGGGCGTTCCGCTCACGCTCGACCTGAGTTTCTACAGGACCCACCGGCCACACTCCTACGCCCTGAATCGGCGGTGCGTCGAAGCCCGTGTCGCGACGACGTGGGAGATGGTCTGTTGGCGGGGGCCGCCCGTGCTGATACCGATCACCCATCCGCTGGGATTGGTTCCACGCTACGTGCGGGAACGTGCCTTCACGTTCGATCCGTCCATTCTCACACTCCCAGATGGCCGTTGCCTTGACGGCCATTGGCAGTCGTACCGCTATTTCCCCCTCTGCCAATATGGTGTGAGACGATTCGTCTCGGTTAATTAGTGAGTATCTCGGGGGTATTGGAGGTGGGTGCGATGGCGAAGGATTTGAGTACCGTGACCACGGAAACGCAGGTGGTGAGCCGCGCGCAGCGTC
>CAIUOO010000384.1 GCA_903900795.1 uncultured Gemmatimonadota bacterium
CACATCCGCCGGCGCCCGTGCCGGCCATGCTGTTCCTGTATCGGCGCACCGCGGCGAATCGGCTGCGCCAGCAAATCGGGCGCGCCAAGAGCCCGCGCTATCTCGCCGCGGTCGTGATGGGCATGCTGTACATCTGGTGGGCGCTCTTCCGCAACGCGCAGCTCGGCAGCGGACCGCTGGCCATGCTCGTGGAAACCGACATCGCCGTGCCCATCGCCAGCGCCTTTCTGCTGCTTTCAACGGCGCGATGGTGGCTGTTCGGCGGGGAACGCAGCGCCCTCGCGTTCACGCCGGCCGAAGTGCAGTTCCTGTTTCCCGCGCCCGTGAGCCGACGCCAGTTGGTGCACGCGAAGCTGATGCGCATGCAGCTCGCGATTCTGCTCAACACGCTCATCTTCAGCGTGTTGTTGCGCGGTGGCGGCAGCAGCGTGGAAGGGTGGCAGCGCGGACTGTCGCTCTGGATGCTCTTCTCCACGCTCGCCCTGCATCGGCTGGGCGCCTCGATCGTGCATGCGAACGCCATGGAGCACGTGGGCACGGCGCGTCGTCGGCTCGTACTGCCGCTCCTCGTGTTCGGCGCCGTACTGGCGGCCGTGATCTACGGCGTGGTGACCGCCTGGCCGATGCTGCGTATCGCCAGCATCGCGGGCATCAAAGCCGTACTGCTCGCCGTCACCGACGCCCTGCGCGCCCCCGTGCCGGCCGCCGCGTTGTGGCCCGTGCGCGCCGTGCTCGAGCCGGTGTTCCTCGGCGGTGCGACCACGTGGCTCGCCGCCATGCCATGGGCCGTGCTCATCCTCTCGTTGCATTATCTCTGGGTGGTGCGTCTCGACAAGGCGTTCGAAGAGGCCGCCCTCGAAGCCACCCAGCATCGCGCCGAACGACAGCGTCGCTTCCGCTCGTCGCAGATGGGCAACTCGCGCTCGCGGAAGGGCAAGCTGGCCAAGGTACCATCGCTGGCGCTCACCGGTTGTCCGGAAATGGCCATCGCCTGGAAGAACGTGGTGGCCGCGCTGCGCGGTGGCGCGTGGCGTACGCAGCTGCTCACCTTCACCATCGGGCTGGCCGTACTGGCCGCCGTCACGCGCTCGGCCTCCGACCGCGCCGGCGATGTCTTCATGGGCGTCACCTTCGCGTGGGGCGCCATGCTGCTGTTCATCGGCCCACTCTGGATGCGCTTCGACCTGCGTCTCGACTTGCCGCGCTTGGCCATGCTGAAAACCATGCCGCTGCGCGGATGGCGCATCGTGGCGGCGGAGATTGCCGCCGTGACCGCGCTGCACTCGGTCACGGTGTGGTCGCTCATGGTCGTGCCACTCGTGATGTTCCTGCAGGAGCCGGCCCTGCTGGCCGAAAGCGGGGCCACGATCCCGATCATCGTGTCGGTGGCGGTGGGCGTGCCGGTGTTCAACGCGCTCATGTTCACGATCCAGAACGGCACCGCGCTGCTCTTTCCTGCGTGGGTGCGTCTGGGCACCGAAGCGCGCGGCTTCGAAACCATGGGACAGAACCTGCTCACCACCGGCGCCACCACACTCGTGGCCGCCGTCGCCCTCGTGTTTCCCGTCGGCCTTGGTGCGCTCGTGTTGTGGATCACCAACGACTGGGGCGGCTGGTCGGTGCTCGTGGCCACGATCCTGGCCTCGGCCGTGGTCGTGGCCGAACTCTGGCCGCTCCTGCTCTGGCTTGGTGGCGTCTTCGAAAAGATCGATGTCAGCGAAGTCGCCGCCTCCACCTGACGACGGCACCCCCATTGCCCTTCCCGTGCGATGGTTTGGTGCCTAACCTGCGAGGCCGGGGGTATGTCCCCATGCAGGCTTCACGAACCGTGTCCACAAGCCATGCCGGCTGACGAATTCAAAGCGCCCGACGACGAAACGCCCGACGAAACGCCGGAGAGCGACACGCCGGAGAGCGACACGCCGGATTCCCCTGACGACGAACGCGTCGAGGGTGATGACGACGAAGACGACGACGAAGACGATGACGAGGATGACGACGACTACGGCATCACCGACAGCATCGGCACGGGTGATGTCGATGGTCAGGAGAAGCCGGCCGTCTTCGTGACCACGCGCGAGCCCATCGCGCTGGTCGTGTCGCGCCTCGACGACCCGCGCGCGCCGGAATCGTCGGCGTTGGCCGCGTACATCGACGGCCGCATGGTCGCCCGCAGCGCCATGCCGCCGGAAGCCATCGAACGCCTCGTCGATCTCAAGCTCTTCGAAGAGCCGGTTGCCCTTGGTCTGTTTGCGTACGAAGAGGCGCCGGGGCTGCAGTGCCGCTTGTTCGCGCTGGTCCCGCGCGCTTCGCTCGAGGCCGACGCGCACGCCGCCGAGCCGTGGAAGGCGAGTGTGCCGAGCTACGAGGCCATGCGCGACGCGGAAGACATGGACGACGATGCGGACGATGACGACGAGGACGATGACGACGAGTCCCCGTTCGAGACGATCCTGCTTGGCCACATCGTGCGCTTCGCCAAGGATCGCAAGTATCCCGACAACCTGGCCGAAGAAGCCGTTGATATTCTCACACGCATCATCCACGGCGCGGAGCCGCTGCAAGACGCCGATCGGAAAGCCATCGACGATTTGCTGGGATCGCTGTAGGGTGTGCGTGCGGAGAGGCTGCTAACTGCTCGTTCACGCGAAGGGCGCGAAGGGCCGCGAAGGCACGCGAAGAACAGCCGTGAGGGACGTAAGGCGCCCCACCGTCGGATCGCCTCGACGGTGGGGCATTTTCTTTGTCAACAACAAACAACACGCTGTTCGCAGTGCTTCGCGTGCCTTCGCGGCCCGTCGCGCCCTTCGCGTGAACGAGCTGTTACCCAGCCCAGTCCATCACACCAGCGCTGGCGCAACGCGAAGAACCGAGCTAACTGTTGCCTCGCGTCTCACCACCATCCCACCCCAACTCCTTCCCGTATGCGCCTCACCCGCCTGCTCGCCGCAGCCACTGCCGCCGTCACTCTCGCGATCACAACGCCCCGCGTCGCAGCCGCCCAGCTGGCCGACACCAAGATGCTCACCGCCGATGCCGTGAAGAGCCTGCTCGCCAGCGCGGAAGCCACGGCGAAGCAGAACAAGTGGACCGTGTCGATCGCCGTCACCGACGCCGCCGGCGACCTCCTCGGCTTCCTCAAGCTCGACAACGCCAGCACCGGCTCCGTGCAGATCGCGCAGGGGAAGGCCCGCACCGCCGCCCGCTTCGGCCGGCCCACCAAAGTGTATGCCGACCGGATTCTCACCGACACGCTCACGTTCCTGTCGGTTGACGGACTCGTTGCCCTGCAGGGCGGCCTCCCCATCACGGTGGGCGGCAAGGTGATCGGCGCCGTCGGCGTGAGTGGCGCCACCAGCGCGCAGGACGAACAGGTGGCCGCCACCGCGATCGC
>CAIUOO010000385.1 GCA_903900795.1 uncultured Gemmatimonadota bacterium
GCGCATCCTGCTGATGGACGAGCCCTTCGGCGCGCTGGACCACCAGACGCGAGAGCTGATGCAGGAATTGCTGCTGGAGATCTGGGAGGCCGAGCGCAAAACCGTGCTCTTCGTCACTCACGACATCGACGAAGCCGTGTTCATGGCCAGCCGCACCGTGGTGATGAGCGCGCGCCCGGGCCGCATCAAGCTGGACCGTGCGGTGGACCTCCCGCACCCACGGCACTACTCAATCAAGACCACCGTCGCCTTTGCCGCGCTGAAGGAAGAGCTCACCGAGTGCGTGCGGGCCGAGGTGCTGGCGGCGCATCGCGCGCAACAGCAGCAGCAGCAGCAGCAGCGCTAACCCGTGGCCCGCCGGTAACCCGCTCGGCGCCCTGCGTTCCTACCGGTCGCCGCCGCTCTTCAAGGGCGCGGCCACCGTGGCACTCGGTGCCTTCAGTCGGTTACGCCGTTCGGTCTCGCGACGATCGCGCAGTTCGTTCGCGATTTTGCGAAAGTCGGCTTCGCCCATGCCGCGTTCGGACATGCGCATGATGTCGGCGCGCGACGCAGCCAGCCTGCGGTCGGCGTCCATCTGCGTCAGGTTACCGCTCATGCGACCGGCCGTGCCGGCGTTGAGCGGCAGCAGCGCCAGCAGGGCATTGGGGATCATGACCTTCCCCAAACGAATGCCTTGGCTGTCCCAGCCCCACTTCTCGCCGTTCTTGCCGGTCTTGGTCCAGTCGCCTGGCTTTCGACCGGTGCGACCCTGCGCCCGGTTTAGCGAATCGAGCGAGTCGGCCGCCTGCGTGAGCATAAAGCCCATGATGCTGTCGAGGTTATCGGCGCGATCGCCCCCACCACCGCCGCCGGCGTTGCCCACGACCACGGGATCACGCCACACGCGCCCGTCGAAGTAGCCGGGCCGGATGCCGCGCACATTGGGGTCACCGGCACCGATGCCGTTGCCACTGCCCTGCCCGACCGCCGCACCGCTGCCGGTGTCGCGCGGCGCCGACGGGGCCGACACCACATCAGGGCCTGCCGTGAAGGGCGTGGTCACCGCCGGCCGCGTGGTGGTCGCGCGCGTCGTGGTGGGCGGCTTCACCTGCGCCACCGGCTTCGGCTGCTCGCGCGGTGCGACATACGTGAGCCGCTCCTCGAGCGGTTGCTCATTCGCGCCGAAGCGGAGCCACGATGGAATGCCATGACCGAAGGTGAGCACCTGCACCAGCACCGCACCCACCACCACGTGGATCCCCACGGCGATCAGGACGGCGCGTGACGCGCGCTGCTTCTCGCGTACCGCCCCGCCAGACCGCGCACGGGCGCTGAGCGCGCCCCGTGTGCGGCTGGCATTCGGCGCGACCGATTCCCCCGCCGGCGGAACCGGCGGCGTGTCACCGGAGCGCTGGCGACCGCCTGAAGGGGGAATCGTGGACATATCTGGAAAGATACCCTGAAATTCGGCTCAGGTGCCCGCGACCACGGGATTCGACACGATGCTGAGCCCCACCAGTTCCACTTCGACCACATCGCCCGGGTGCAGGGCTTTCGTCCCAGCCGGGGTGCCGGTGGCCACGATATCGCCCGGCTCGAGGGTCATGAACTGCGAGATGAACGACAGCAGCATGGGGATCGGGAACACCATGTCGGCCGCCGTGGCCCGCTGGCATTCCACGCCGTTCACGCGGGTGATCAGCGTGATACCGGACAGATCGGCCGGCAGCGGGTTCTCGGGGCCGATCGGACAGAAGGTGTCCATGCCCTTGGCGCGCGACCACTGACTGTCGCTGCGCTGCAGATCGCGCGCGGTGACGTCGTTGAGTGCCACCACACCGGCGATACCAGCCAGAGCCTCCTCTTCGGTGGCCTTGGTGAGACGCTTGCCGATGACCAGCGCAATCTCGCCTTCGAATTCGATGTGCGTCGAGATCGGGTGCAACACGATCGCGTCACCCTCGCGGATGATCGACGACGGCGGCTTGAGGAAGAACATGGGCTCGGTGGGCACGTCATTGCCCATTTCCCGGGCGTGGGCGACGTAGTTGCGGCCAACGCAGACGATCTTTGACGGAGTATGCATAGGAAGTCGTAAGTCCCGAGTTCGTGGGGCGTGAGTGGAGCCTACAA
>CAIUOO010000386.1 GCA_903900795.1 uncultured Gemmatimonadota bacterium
GATCACGGTGGAGCGCCACGAGTTCAGGAACAGGAACACCACCAGCACCGTGAGCACCGCGCCTTCCACCAGGGCGTCGCGCACGTTGTTGACGGAGTTCTCGACGCGGGTGCCCTTGTTCTTCACCACATCGAACTGCGCACCCTTGGGCAGCGTGGGGCGCAACTCTTCGACCTTCTTGAAGATCGCTTCGGCCACCGCCGTGGTGGAGTAGCCGTTGGTCTTCTTGATTTCGATGCCAACCGCATCGCGCCCGTTGTAGAGTGCAATCGTCCGCTGCTCTTCGACGCCGTCGGCCGCCGTCGCCACGTCGCCCAAGCGCAACACGCGCCCGTTGCGCTCCGAGACGACCAGCTGCATGAAGTCGTCGGGCGACTGCAGGCGCCCCTGCAAGCGGATCGTGCGTTCGTCCAGCGCACTGGTCACGCGCCCCACGGGCACCGCGAGGTTACCGGCCTGCAGCGCGGCCACGACCTGGGGCACGCTCACGCCGGCCGATTGCAAGCGCTGCGGGTCGAGATTGACCGTGAGCTCGCGCTTCACGCCGCCCGACACCTGCACGTCGGCCACACCGGCGATCGAACGCAGTTCACGCGTAATCCCGGGGTCGGCGATCTGCGTGAGTTGCGCCGGCGTGAGCGAGGTCGAATACAGCGACAGCGTCACGATCGGGGCGTCGGTGGGATTGAACTTCTTGAGAATCGGCTCCTCCATTTCCTGCGGGAGATCCTGACGCTTGGTGCTGATGGCGTCGCGAATATCCTGCGTGGCTTCGGAGAGATCCTTCGCGTACACGAACTGCGTCACGATCTGCGCAAAGCCGTCACGCGCTTCGCCGTTGATCGATTTCACACCCGAGATGCTCTGGATCGCTTCCTCGATCGGCTCGAGCACTTCACGCTCGACCTGCTCGGGGGAGGCGCCGGGATAGATGATCGTGGTCAGCACGATCGGCGGCTGCACTTCCGGAAATTCATCCGTCTGCAGCTGGCTGAGGGCGACCAGGCCGAACCCCACCAGCGTCAGCATCGCCACGACGGTGATGAGGGGCCGCTTGATCGCGAAATCAGAAATGAACATGGGGGCGTGGTTGGATGATTATCCGATGGTTCAATTCTTCTTCGCGGGCGCGGTATTCGGGGCCGCACTCGGAGTCGCACTCGGGACAGCGGCGGGCGTCGCATCGCGCGGCGCAGAGACCACGACCGGCGACCCGACCGAAATGCCTCGGGCAGCACCCAGCAACACCGTGTCGCCGCTCGCAATGCCGCTCGTTACTTCGTACAGGGACGCTGCTTCGTCACGCGCCCCGAGCTGTACGTCGACCTTCTCCACCTTGCCGCCCTTCAGGCGCATGAGGGTGGGCACGATCCCGGTCTGATCGACCGCGCTCTCGGGCACCAACACACCGACGCGCTTCTGCGACGCCACGCGACCTTCCACAAACAGTCCCGCCACCAACACGCCGGCCGAATTCGGCACCGACGCCAACAAACGCACCTGCTTGGTCTGCGGGTCCACCATCGGGCTCACCCGCGTGACTTTTCCTTCGAGCACGCGATCCGAGCCGTTCACCGTGAACAGCACCGGTGCACCCACCCGCACATCGGCCAGCGCCGTGGTCGGCACCGAGGCTTCCACCCGCAGGCTGCGCGGGTCGATCACGGTGAACAGGGCCGACCCCGGCGACACGATGTCGCCCGGGCTCACCGCACGCTCCGACACCACGCCCGCGAACGGCGCGCGGATGATCGTGTTGCGCAGCATCTTCTCGGCCGACGACAGACGAGCCTTGGCGTCGGCCAACTGCGCCTGCGCCCCAAGATTCGCGCGATCGGCCCCTTCCACATCGCGCTCAGCGATCGCACCAGCCGCCGCCAGCGTCTTGGACCGCTGCAGTTCACGCGCCGCCTGTTCGGCCGCCACGGTGGCCTGCGCCACGGCCGAGCGCGCCGACAGCGCAGCGTCGCGCACCATGGCATCGTCGAGACGGCCAAGCACGGTGCCTTCGCTCACACGCTCACCCTGCTCGACATTCGTCGCGAGCACCGCGCCGCTCATCTCGGCGCGAAGGCGCGCCTCGCGATCGGCCGACAGCGTGCCGGAGATGGCGGGACCGCTGCGCAACGTATCCGTGCGCGCCACGGCGATGTTTTCCGGGCCGATGGTCTGGGACACCGGCGCTGCGTCGGCGGCCGGGGCGTCCGTGCCTTTACTGCAGGCAGTGCCTACCAGCGCGGCCGCCAAGAGAACGAGGGACGCGGATCGGCGAGTCATGGTCTTCATCGAGTGGGGCCGGTGGACGAGGTGGAACCCTGCGACAGGGGAAGATAGGGAAGCAATTCGAGACGCTTGCGTGCGACCTGCAGATTGCGGGCGGCCTGCGCGCGATTCGCGAGCGCTTGCTGCAACTGATTGCGCGTCTCGGAGAGTTCGAGCTGCGTGGAAATTCCTTCACGGAAGCGCACTTCGGCGATGTCGTACGCGCGTTGCGCCTGTTCGGCCGTGCCCACACTGGCCTGCCATGACGCTTCCGATTCCGTCAGCTGCGCGACCGCCTGACGGGCATCGAGCGACGCCCCTTCCTGCGCCAGGCGCAACCGCTGCCGCGCTTCGATCACCGACGCTTCCGCCGCCTGCACTTCGCCGCGCAGGCGTCCGCCGGTGAAGAACGGATATGACAGGCCGATGCCGACGGTCCAGTTCGGGAAGAAATCCCCGAGGCTTTTGGGCAGGATGCCGGCCGGGTACGCGAGGCGCTGATAGTTGGTGGTCGCGGCGATCGACGGCAGACGCTGCGCCTTCGTGGCGCGCAATTGCTGCTGGGCCACTTCAACGCCCTTGACCGCCTGCTTCACCGGCGCGCGCGTGCTGATGCCGGTGTCGCTGCCCGCCAGCACGCGCGACACCGCGGCCTGTACCTGCGGGTCGATGGTGAGGACGTCGGCCACGTTCACATTCACCGTGGTGATCGGCGCGGTGGTGGCGACCGGCGCCGACACCGGTGATTCGGCAATGCTGTCGGTGAGCGTGAGCGGCTGATCGGGCGGCAGGTTGAGCAGCTGACGCAACCGCACGTAGGCGAGGTCGCGATTCGTGCGCGACTGCAGCCAGCCCGGCCGCTGATTGTCGCGGGTCACGCGGGCTCGAATGAGCTCGAATTCCGACGCCGACCCCACGTTGCGGGTGAGCTGTACCTGTCGCAGCGTGCGCTCGGACTGCACCAGCGACGATTCAGAGATCGCCACCAGGCGATCGGCGAGCAGCGCGTCGTAGTAAGTCTGCGTGACGTCGAGTTGCACCTGCGCCTGCGCACTGGTGATGCCGATGTCGGCCGACTCACGCGCCGCCCGCGCGGCGCGGATGGTCGCGCTGGTTCGGCCGCCGCTGTACAGCCCCTGCGAGGCGGACAGCCCCACGTTGAAGTTGTACTGCGACGCGAAAATGCGCGTGATCGGATTGTCGGCCAGCGACGTGGTGTCGTTGCCGCCGGAGCCGCCACTGGAGTTGTTACTCGAACGTTCCGAGATGGCGGCGAACTGATTCTGCAGCTGCTTCTGCCAGTTCATCGTGGTGGCGAGCTGCGGCATCAACGCCGAACGCGCCTGCCCGAGCTGGCCCTGTGCACGCAGCGAGCCGGCCCGGGCGATGGCGATCTGC
>CAIUOO010000387.1 GCA_903900795.1 uncultured Gemmatimonadota bacterium
CCGAGCATGTTGATGGCGCCGTGAACGCTCGTCTTCGTGGTCTGCACCGGGTCGTGCTGGTAATGCACGGGGGACGCCGGACACGCGAGGTTGTAGATCTCGTCGGATTCTACGTAGAGAGGCCACGTCACATCATGCCGGAGCAACTCGAACCGGGGATGGTCGAGCAAATGCGCAATCCCTCGGCGGGTGCTCGAGAAGAAGTTGTCAACGCAGAGCACTTCGTGCCCCTGCGCCAGCAAGAGCTCACAAAGATGGGAGCCGAGAAAACCGGCGCCGCCGGTGACCACAATTCGCTTCGATACGATGGACAAGGCAGGAATCCGGAATGGTGCGTTCAGAAGGCACGGCGGTTCTTGACGGACCGGACGAGACCAAGGGCCGTGCACCGCAAGATGGCGTCAATCGATAGACGACCGAACGTCACGTCGGTCATTGCTCGGTCCTTGCCACCCTCTATTCCACCCGAACCACCGCCACCCGCAACCCCGCTGGCGCCGCGACGGCACCACCCTCGCCGCGCAGCTCGAGTAACTGCCCCCCCGTCTGCGCGCCCTCGAAGCTGAAGTAGCTGCTGCTGAACGCCCGCAGCTGCTGCACCGGCAGCGTGAACGTCCCGAAGCTCATGATCCGCGCCCGCAGCGGCGCCGCCGAGAAGGCGCTGGGATACGTGCCGGCCAGCCCGCTCATGATGTCAGCCACGTTCCAGCTCGGAAAGCTGAGCTGCGTGCGGTCGGCGGTGAAGCCGGGGAGGTCATCCACGGCGTTCGCCAGCGCCCAATCGGCCAGCAGTTCGCCCGCCGGGCGGCCGGTGCGCTGCGCGAGGTTGGCCAGGCCGGTCTGGGGGCCGCCCTTCACCAGCGCCTTGAGCCACGTGCCTTCGGTGGTAGCGTACTGGTCGGCCGCCCACCGCACCAGCGACCAGCCGCTGGCATAGAAAGTCACGTCGTTGTTCGTGGAGGCGCCCAACGGCGACAGCGTGTCGACGCCGCGCAGATACTGGTGCAGCACCGAAAAGTGCTTCCACATCATGAGCGGGCGGTCGTCGCACTGGTACACTTCGCAGCGCACCGTGCCGGTGTAGCCCGTGTTGCCCTTCCAGCTGCCGCCGTCGGTGAAGGTGCGCGAATACAGTTCTTCGGCGATGCGCGCCGTGCTCTCCTCCAGCCAGGACTCTTCGAACGGCGTGTTACCGGCCAGCCGCACGGCGAAGCTGGCCAGGTGCTTCCCTTCGTGGATCACGGTGCTGCGCATGGCGCGACGCCAGTCGGCCGGCGTCTCGGTGGCGGTGGCCACCCGTGCGTAGAACACTTCGTTCTCGTTGCTTGCCGCGAAGGTGCTCTTTGGATAGAAGTTGCAGGCGCTCACATAGCCCGCCGTGCCGGCCACGGAGTCGTTCACGAAGCGCGTAAACAACATCGTCACGCGGCCGTCGCCGTTCATCGCGCCGTTCATCGCCAACGGGTCGCCGATGTTGTCGCGCAGCAGCGGATACTGCACGCGGTCGAACTCGTCGCCGATGGCGCGGTAGTCGGCGTCCATCGTGCGAGCGCGTGGAGCGTTCACGTCTTCCAGCACCACCGCGCGCGCGCCGGCGTACACCACGCGGGCCTGCACATCGCGGCCGGCGCTGCAGCTGTTGTACAACGCCTTCATGGTGATCACGTCGCCCACGTTCATCGACGTCGCACTCAACGCCATGGCCATGCCGAGACGATTGAGTCTTTCCGCGCGCGCCGCACTCCACTGCGCGGTGGCCGAGCCGGCGCGGGCGGCGATCGTGCGCTGCGCGTCGAGCTGGTCGTCGTGCCGCGACTCGGCCGCCGTGGCCTGCTGGGCCACCAGCGATGCCGTACGCAGACCCGGCAGCAGCGAGGCAGCGATCAACGGGGTCGACGGGGTCGTCGCGAGGAGCGCTGAGGTCATGTTGCCGGACACCGGCGGATTCTTCATGGCCGACAGCTGTCCGGCCATGGCGCCCGTGCCGGTGCCGCGCAGAGTGAAGGCACTGCTGGCCGAGGCGACGACACTGGTGTTCACCACGGCCACCATATAGCGCGCAGATCCGGTGCCGGTGCCGGTGCCGGTGCCGGTGCCGGTGCCGGTGCCGGTGCCGGAGGCGTTGGTCGGAGCCAGGAGCTCGGTGCAGCGCACGTCATCAGCCGACAGCAGGTTCGCCGACTCGCCGACCTTGAGCGCCAGGCGGTTGGCGGCGCGAACGGGCACCGTGGCCGTGAGTACCGTTCCGGCGACGGTGAGCGTGACGGGCTGCGTGGCCGTGGCGGCACAGGGCAGCGCACCGACCGGAACCACGGCATCAATGCGAGAGGCGGAGGCGCTGCGCACCTGGAGGCTCACGCCACCCACGGTCAGGCTGATCGAGTCGATCGCATGGGCGAGGTGCTCGCCGGTAATGACCACCGAGGCACCGGGAACGAGCGTGTCGGGCGAAAACTGCGCCAAACGAGGGATGGCCGGAACGCTGTTCGTCCCGGAAATCGGCGCTTCAATCACCGGCTTCGCCTGATTCAGGGGAGCGACTGCGTCAGCACTGCTGCATCCCTGCAACACCCCCAAAAGGCATGCCATCACGCTGACGGCACGCCTCGCTCGCCGAAATTCGGCGCCGATCGTGGAAGTCGTTGAATTGGATGCAGTTATGGTCATATGCGCGACAGTCACCGTGTGGGCCCGATCCTTCACTCTGCCACGAAGGGAGCAACTGGCGTGCCGAACTCGACCATAAACGCACATTCAGGCCCACATTATTTCTCCGCCGGCACGATCCCGAGGTTGGCCACCACCGGCTGGTGCTCGGTCGGATATCCCGACAGCACCTCGATCTTCCGGACCAGCACGTCGTCCGAGACGAGCACGTGGTCGATCCGCGCACGATGGGGGCCGGCGAACATGGTGTGCCCGAATCCCCACGCGGCCTCGCTGAAGGCGTTGCGCAGGGGGCCCCAGTGGTCGCGCAGGGCGGGGCTTTCCGCGGGAAGGTTGAAATCGCCCGCGACGACGAGGGCGGTACCCGCGGCCCCTTCCCGCACCCAATCGGCCGTCGCCCGCGACGCCGCGTAGCGCGTCGCGATGCTCTCCTCGAGGAGCGACAGGTCGCCGTGGCGCGCCGCCCCCAGCGCGTCACGGGGCGAGGGCAGATGCACGGTGGCCATCGAGACGGGGGTGCCGTTCCAATCAAACGCGAACCGAACCGCCCGGCCGTCTGCACGTGAGCCGCGCAGGCGTGCCTTGCTGACCACCCCCCGCAGTGGGATCCGGGAGAGAAGACAGAATTCGACGTCGCGATGCATTTCGTAGGGGGCCGGGCCGCCCCGCGACACGATGGTGCGCAGGAGCGCATCGGCCGACTCCTGCGAGCAGTCCTGCAAGAGAATGATCTCCGCGTTCCACGCGCGTACGTCAGACGCGATACGCGACGCCAGCACCCTCGAGCCGTCGGTATTGTAGGTAACGACTCGCAACGGCTGCGCGCCCTCTGCCCCGCCGATCGCAGCGTTCGACATCCGAGACGGCGTCCGAAACGGCATCTCGAATCCGCCCGCGAGAAATAGCGCCACACCAGTGCCGAACAGCGCCACCATCACGGTCTGTCGCGAGACGACGAGGGCGAGCGGCACCAGCAGCAACCACGGGTACACCAGCATCCACCGGGGGCCGAACAGCAGGATCGTACCGAGCGCCGTACTGTCTCCGACGAGGAGTACGGCCGCGGCAACAAGGGATGTTCCCAGCGCGTAGGCGACGACGACGCTCGTGATCACCGGGCCTGCGTTACCGCTTCTCATTCGCTCGCTTGCTCCTTAAATCCTAAGGGACTACTACCCTATACCCCGATGGCGATGACTGCTCCGTCCTCTTCCGACCTCACCCGCGCTCCCCTCACCATGTTCTCCGAAGAGGAGGAACTGTTCCGCGCCGCCGTCGCCGATCTGGCGGAGTCGGAGGTTCGGCCTCGCGTGCGGGCGATGGAGGACGCCGGAAAGATCGATCCTGTGCTCACCGCGAAGTTCGTGGAACTCGGACTCATGGGCATTGAACTGCCCGACGAGTTCGGCGGTGCCGGTGGATCGCTGATGATGGTGGCGATCGCCGTGGAAGAGCTGAGTAAGGTCGACGCATCGGCGGCGATTCAGGTGGACGTGCAGAACACGCTCGTAAATTACCCGCTGTACCGCTACGGCAACGCCGAACAGCGCGCGCGCATTCTGCCCCGGATGACGACGGGCACGATCGGCGCCTACGCATTGTCGGAGCCGGGGTCCGGTTCGGACGCGTTCGGCCTGGCCACACGGGCCGAGCAGGTGGAAGGCGGCTGGACGCTGAACGGCTCGAAGGCGTGGATCACGAACGGCGGTGAAGCCGATGTGTTCGTGGTGTTCGCGAACACGCGTCCTGACATGGGCTACAAAGGCATTACGGCATTCATCGTGGAGCGTGGCGCGGCCGGCTTCTCGGTAGGCAAGAAGGAACACAAGCTGGGCATCTGCGCGTCGAGCACGACGTCGCTGCACTTCGAGAACACGTTCGTGAGTGATGCGAATGTGTTGGGCGAGGTCGGCGTCGGGTACAAGATCGCGATCGAAACGCTGAACGAAGGGCGCATCGGCATCGGCGCGCAGATGATCGGTGTGGCACAGGGCGCGATGACGGCCGCCGTGGCGCACCTGAAGGAGCGCAAACAGTTCGGCAAGGCCCTCGCGGAATTTCAGGGCATTCAGTTTCAGGTGGCGCAGGCCGCCACGGAGCTCGAAGCGGCGCGACTCATGGTATACAACGCAGCGCGCTTGAAGGACGCGGGCCAGGACATCGCGCGTGAAGGAGCGATGGCGAAGTTGTACTCGTCGCAGATGGCTGAGCGCGTGACGTCGCTGTGCGTGGAGCTGTTCGGCGGCTACGGGTATACGCGCGAGTATCCGGTGGAGAAGTTTTATCGTGACGCGAAGATCGGCACGATTTACGAGGGGACGAGCAACATGCAGTTGAATACGATAGCGAAGGCTGTCCTCCGATAGTGTGGTTGGTGAGTATGGAGTCTTGAGTCGACGTTTGGAGTTTGGGGTTTGGCGGGGCGTACTGGTGGCGAGCGTGGTGCTCATCCTGTTGGCCACGGTGGCTCCGTACAACGCGATTCCGGCTGGCAGCATGCCGCCGCGGTGGTGTTTGGTGTGCGGTGGTATGTGGCTCACCGATGGGATCAGCAACGTGGTGTTGTTTGCGCCGTTCGGATTGGCGCTCGCGATGCTGGGGGTGCGGTGGTGGATGGTGCTGCTGCTGTCGGCGGGGTTTTCGCTGGGGGTGGAGGGGCTGCAGTCCATCGGGGTGCCGCCGGCTCGGTCGGCGGCGTGGGCGGATGTGGTGGCGAATGCGTTGGGGGGATTGTTCGGGGTGTGGCTGCTGGTGCTGCGAGGGTGGTTGATGCCGGCGTCATGGCGCGTGGCGGTGCGGCTGGCTTGGGGGTGGGCGGCGGGCGTCGTGGCCATGTTGGCGCTGACCAGTGCGGCGCTGGGGCCGCGGTCGGGAAACCTCGAGCGGCCGTGGACGGACCGGGAGGCGGCGGCGACGTATGCACGCAGTCCCTTTCCGCATGTCCCGGGTCAGGCGTGGTACGGCGGCCAGACCGACAGCGTGTCCGTCAACGGCTACGCCACGACGCACCGAGGAACCGGTCCGGTGATCATTGCCGTGTCTCGCGAGCCCGCGACGGTCGCCATGCGCGCCGTGCTTCGCGGGCGTGAGATCGAGCCGTTTCTGGTGCCGATCGTGTTCCTGCACGTCGCCGGCGACTCGTCAGCGGTGGCGGTAGTGGGTGAGCACAACCTCGACGCCAAGCTGGTGGTGACGCGCCGAGCCTGGGATTGGGGGCTGGGGATGCCGGTGCTGCGACTGCCGGGGGTATTTTCCGGGCGGTCCGTTCGCGACCCGCGACCGGTGGTGCTCGAGGCGTGGAGCGCCCCCGATACCCTGCGGCTCTCGGCCACGTCGGCGGCGTTTACGGGCACGCGCGCGTTGGCGCTGACGCCGGTGATCGGATGGGTGCTGATCCAGACCGTGTTCGCGCTTGGTGGGACCTTCGAGCTCTTCGCGCATCTCTGCTGGCTGGCGGCACTGATGATGCCGATCGGTTGGTGGGGGATTCAGGCCGCCACCCGAAGCGGGCGCGTGCTGGGCATCGCGATGCTGTGGCTCTGGGTGGGCGCGACGGCGATGCCCCGGGTTTTTGGCGTGGCGCCGATTGGCGCGCGCGACTGGGTGATCATGATGGCACTGCTGGCGGCGGGAGCGGCGGCGGGGCGCTACGCCGTGAACACGCGGAGAAAGGGCTATCATGATGACGCGCAAGCCGATTGACCGGCTCGGGAGTATCATTCGCGTATGCTTGGATCCATCATCGGTGTGCTCGATCTGCTCCTTGGGGTGCTGCGCCCCGCGGTCTTCATGGCCGGTGCCGTAGCCGCGGTAGCGGCTGTGGGGTCGTACAGTGTGCGCACCCGAAAGATTTCACCGTTCTCCCCCTTCGCGCGCGTTATCCGCGACCGAATAGACCCGTGGCTGATCGCCCCCATGGAGCGCCGCATCCTGCGCGCCGGTGGCACGCCATACGCGGCACCGTGGTGGGCCCTGGCCGCCGTAATCGTGGGCGGACTCATCCTGCTCTCGGCGGTGGGGTTCCTGCGCGATCAACTCATGATGTTGGCGTACATGAGCGGCTCCACCGCGTCGCTGGCGGCGCTGATGGTGCGCTGGACGTTCAGCATCCTGAGGCTGGCGCTGTTCGCCCGCGTGATCTCGAGCTGGGTGGGCGGCGGTCCCTACTCCACGTGGTGGCGCTGGTCATACGTGCTCACCGAGTGGTTCCTGGCGCCGCTGCGTCAGGTCATCCCGACCATCGGCATGATCGACATTTCGGTGCTGATTGCGTATTTCGGGCTCGGGATCCTGGAGAGTGTGATTACGAGCGCTCTGTTGTAGCAGAACGGCCAACGGCTTAGGGAGCAGGGAGGAGGGTTTCAGGAAGGAGGACGCAGGTGTACGGCGCTGCTGTCCTGCACCCTCCACCCGGACACCCTCCTCCCTGCCTCCTAAGCGGTTGGCCGTTCTGCTCCAGTTTGTACCGCGAATCCAGACCGAACCCGTATTTGTCACAGTTCCGCACGGGCGGAACCGGTCCCACCGCTCCGTGTTTAATGTCATAATAGGACCGGTTGGTCCTACAAAACTGACATCGACTTTTTGGAGCTCCAACTGATGCGTAAGCTTTCCATGCTGGTTGCTGGTGCCATGTTCGCGGTGGCTGCCCCGTCGATCGCGCAGGCGCAGGACAAGGACATCGTC
>CAIUOO010000388.1 GCA_903900795.1 uncultured Gemmatimonadota bacterium
GCGTCGGGCCAATCCCACCAAGCACTTCATTGCGGCGAACGATCGCGCGCAGTGCGCGTACATGAAGGTGACGACCTTGCCCAAGGTGCGCGATGCGCTTCTGCACATGCAGCATCGGATCACGGTGCCCGACGATATCGCCGCGCGCGCGCGCATTTCCATCGAGCGCATGGTGTCGATCGGCGGCAGTTCCGGCGTGAGTCCCTTTGGCCCTGAGGATCCTGGCGAATGAGTGCGTTCCACCCACCCCTGCGTCCCACGCCGTCGCACGGGTCACCCGTGATGACGCCCCGGACCATTACGCCGCTCGGTATGCGTGCCGTTGACGTCCAGACGCTGCCGTTCCCGCTCACCGATGCGGAGATCACGGCGCAGGTTCGGGTGGCCTTGCAGGAAGATCAGGCGTTCAACGACGTGTCGACGGTGGCAACGGTCGTCAGCACGTCTCATGTGCGCAGTGCGATCGTGGCGCGCGGCAGTGGTGTGATTGCCGGTGTCCCGCTCGCGGTCGAGGCGTTCCGCCAGCTCGACCATGCGGTCACGATTCGCGTGGACGCCTACGACGGCACCCGCGTGAAGGCCGGCGACGTCGTGATGCACCTCAGTGGACAGGCCCGCGGCATGCTGTCGGCCGAGCGCACCGCGCTCAACTATCTGCAGCATCTCTCCGGCATTGCCACGCTCACCGCTCGCTTCGTCGACGCGGTGGCCGGCACGTCGGCGCAGATCCTGGACACGCGCAAGACGACGCCCGGATGGCGCGCGCTCGAGAAGTACGCGGTGCGCGCCGGCGGCGGCACCAATCACCGCATGGATCTGCGCAGCGGCGTGTTGATCAAGGACAATCACCTCGCCGCGATCGGCGGCGATATCGCGATGGCCGTGTCGCGCGCCCGCGGGCTCGCCGTGAGTGGCACCGCGATCGAAGTCGAGTGCGACACGTTGGAGCAGGTCGACGCAGCGATCGCCGCGGGCGCCGATTGGGTGTTGCTCGACAACATGTCGCTCGAGCAGTTGCGCGAGGCCGTGGCCCGCTGCCGCGGTCGCGTGATCACCGAAGCGTCGGGTGGCGTCACGCTCGACAGCGTGCGGCGCATTGCAGACACGGGGGTGGATCGCATTTCCGTCGGCGCGCTCACGCATTCCGCACCGGCGTTCGATCTCGGTCTCGATTTCGACGGGTTGTAAGATCTCCTGAAGGGTTCCCCCGATGCCTGTTCGTCTTCCGCCGCTCACCGATCGCGCCTCCCGCATTCTGCTGGAGGGACTCGTCGATTATGCCGGACTCTTTGCACCGGCCGCGCTCGCCATGCCTGACGCGGTGCGCAACTATGCGCACTACCGCGCCGCCGGCTCCGGCTGGATCCTCGGCCGATTCATCTGTCCCGCGCAGTCGCTCGCGCGCTTCTCCGAAACGGCCGATCCGCTCCTGCCGCGTGATGCCGGCGCGATCCCGTGGCGCCTCTCGGCAACCGCCAGCCCCGATCTCGCCGGTGATCTCGCGGAGATCGCGGCGTTCAACGAGCGGCACCGCGTCTGCTTCGAAGAATGTGGCGCCAGAGTGGACGCGTACGAGATCAAGGCCTCGTCGGTCGGCGACATCGAACGC
>CAIUOO010000389.1 GCA_903900795.1 uncultured Gemmatimonadota bacterium
ACCGGCCTCCACCAGCCCCATGTAGGTCTCGGCGTGCGCCTGCACGGCATCGGCGTGCAGCGTGAACTCCGAGCCGCCACCGAGGGCCATGCCGGCCGGAGCCACGACCACTGGGAACGGCGCGCGACGGATCGACATCACGCTGTCCTGGAATGTCTTGCAGGAGAGGGCGATGTCATCCCACGCGCCGGCCGCTACGGCGAAGGACACCAGCGACAGATCGGCACCGACGCTGAACGCGCGGGCGTCTTCGTTGCCGATGACCATGCCGTTGAAACCAAGCTTCTCGACTTTACTGAGCGCACTCTCGAGCCCCTTGAGCACGCCGTCGCCAAGAGTATTCATCTTCGAGCGGAATTCGAAACAGGCCACGCCGTCGCCGAGATCGATCAGGCGGGAGAGACCGTTGTCGTCGAGGACGCGCCCGTGCTTGGCGAGACTGGCGAGCGAAATCCGTCCCGGAATGCCCGGAATCGGCTCGTAGGTGCCGTTGTAGGTGAGATACTCGCCGTCCTTGTAGAACGACCCCCTCGCCATCTCGAGCAACGGCGGAATCGTCTTGCCCTGCGCGCGGAACGCACCGCGCAGCCACTCGATGCCGAGGGCGTCCATGACCTGGAAGGGGCCGGCTTCCCATCCATATCCCCACTCCATCGCGCGGTCGATCGCCACGATGTCGTACGCCAGTTCGGAGGCGAGCGTGAGGGTGTAGTGCGCGGCGTCAGCCAGATGATCACGCAGGAATGCGCCCTGCGCGCCGGTCATGGCGATGGCGGCGGGCAAGCGCTGCGCGATCGGCATGCGGATCGCCTGACCAATGTCTCCGCCTTCGAGCCGCTGCTGCGGCACGTATGCTTTGGTCTTCCAGTCGAAGGTCTGCGTGCCGTCCTTGGTCTTCGTGTAGAAACCGCCGCCTGTCTTGTCGCCGAGCTTCCCCTTGGCCACGAGTTCGTCGAGCATCCACGCCGGCAGCGCGAAGTCCTCGCCGGTCGCGCCGCCGATGCCCTTGGTGACGTGCGTGAGCACGTCGAGGCCCGACAGGTCGCCCGTGCGGAAGGTGGCGGTACGGGCGCGCCCGATGAGCGAGCCGGTGAGACCATCGACTTCATCGATGGTGAGGCCGTGCTGCTCCATGCGTCGCATGGTGCCGACCATGCCGTACACGCCAAGGCGATTGGCCACGAAGCCGGGCACGTCCTTGGCGATCACGATGCCCTTGCCGAGCGTGCGCTCGGCGAACTCGCGCGTGGCGCCGATCACCGCCGGATCCGTTTCCGGAGTCGGGATGATCTCGAGCAGGTGCATGTAGCGCGGCGGATTGAAGAAGTGCGTGCCGAGGAAGCGGCGACGGAACTTCTCGCCACGTCCTTCGAGCAGCACCGACATCGGAATGCCCGAGGTGTTCGACGCGATGATCGCCGTGGGCTTCATCAGCGCTTCAATGCGCGCGAACAGCTGCTGTTTAGGTTCGGCGAGTTCGATGATCGCTTCACAAATCCAGTCGCACTCGGCGAGGAGCTGGAGATGGTCTTCGGTGTTTCCGGTGCGCACGCGGGCGGCGGCCGCGGCTTCCATGAAGGACGCCGGCTTGGACTTGATCGCCTTCTGCAGCCCGTTCCTGGCGGGGGCACTTCGGTTGGGTGATTTGGGGTCGCTATCGCCGGGAATATCGAGCAACACGACACGGCAGCCCGCCGAGGCCGCGAGGGCGGCAATGCCGCTTCCCATGGCTCCGGCGCCCACCACGCCGACAGTCGTCATGCGCATTCGGGACTCTCTCCGTAAGGGACGCGAATAAGTTCCGCTGGGAATCGGCTGGACGGAAGGGGCGGCAATGAAAAACGCGACGCTCGCGTCATATTATGCGTTCCGGCGGAGCGCCTGTCGGTACGGCGTGCCACCGAGGAGCGCGTCAGGGCTGCTGCGAGGGGTCGTATCCGGCCACATCGGCGTAGTACGTCCGGATGCGGGCGATGCCGGCGGCAGGGTCCGCTTCCTCGGCCGTCGTGGTGGGCCCGAGGCGAACGACTTTGCGCCGGTAATCGAGGGCGACGCAGCAGATGGGGACATTGGCGCCCTTGGCCACATGCCAGAAGCCGCTCTTCCACGCCGTGACCTTCTTGCGCGTGCCCTCGGGAGCGAGCGCCAGCGCGAAGCGGTCATGTGTACGAAACGCCTCGATGGTGCGCTCGACAGCGTTCTGCGACTGTTTGCGATCCACCGGAATGCCGCCGTTCGCTCGCATGAACCATCCGAGCGGCGGCACAAACAGGGTGTGCTTCCCCCACCAGTGGGCGTCAAAGCCCAGGGCCCACTTGGCCGCGAGACCGATTGGGAAATCCCAGTTGGAGGTGTGCGGGGCGACAATGACCACGAAGAGCGGCACGTCCGGCATCTGTCCTTCGAAGCGCCATCCGGCCCGAAAGAGGACGATGCGCCCGAGGGCCCGAAGCCATGGGCGGTGCGATTGCGGGACGTTGGGCCCGAGTCGCCAGGGTTCGGGCGACGGTGCGCTGGCGGGTGGCTGCGTCATGCCGTTCATTTGACAGATGGCAGATAAGATCCGCAAGAGTGAGCTGGAATGGCGGATGATTCTCTCTGCCGAACAATACCGGGTCGTGCGT
>CAIUOO010000390.1 GCA_903900795.1 uncultured Gemmatimonadota bacterium
GCCGCATTGCCGACATCGGATTGGTCATGAGCTGCTCCGGGGGGGACGAACACGATCCTTCACGACGCCAAGGCGCGCGTGCAGCGCGCGTCGGTCATCGGGCGAGAGGTCGGCGAAGATGTCGGCGATCCAACGTTCATGCGCTTGCGCCATAGCGGAAAAATGCCGCTTGCCGGCCGGCGTGAGGCGCACGATGGCCGCGCGCTTGTCAGTGGGGGACACGCGACGGGTCACGAGCTTCTCGGCCTCGAGCGCGCGCACCAGCCAGGTCACGTTGCCGCCGGTGGTGAGAATGCGCTCGGAGAGTTCACCCATGCGCAGACCATTGGGTGCACGCTCCAGTTGCGCCAGCAAGTCGAAGCGCGGCAGCGTGGAGCCGAACTCGCGTTTGAGTGCGCTGTCGAGTTGCCGCTCTACGAGCGTGGTGGTGGTGAACAGGCGCAGCCAGAGACGCAGTGACCCGAGATCCGTCGTGCTCACGCCGCGTGCACCGGGCTTCCATCGGGCGCGCTTCCGTCGATCACGATGGCCTGGCCCACGGGCGCGCCCGTGGGTGCGGTGCACAGCGCCAGCACGGCGTCAGCCACTTCTTCCGACGTCACGATGCGTGCTTGGCCGGCGTCGGAAAGAATGGAGTGCAGTGCCTCGCTGGCCGAACGCCCCGTACGCTGCACGATGCGCTCAACGGCACCAGTCACCAGATCGGTATCGGTGTACGCCGGACACACGGCGTTCACCGACACGCCGCGCGGCCCCACTTCAAGGGCGAGCGCCCGCGTAAGCCCGATCATTGCGTGCTTGGCCGATGTGTACGAAGTGACGTACGGCGCACCCATGAGGCCCGCCACACTGGCCACGTTCACGATGTGTCCGGCTCCGCGTTCGAGCATGGAGGGGAGCACCGCCTGTGAGGCCCACGCGGGCGCCATCAGGTGCATCGCGATCATGCGGTCGAAGAGCGCGGTATCGCTCTTGAGAAACGGCGCCGACTCCGCGGTGCCGGCGTTGTTCACGAGAATGTCGATCGGGCCCAGCGCGCCGGCCGCGGCCGCGCAGGCCCCGAGCAGCGCCTCGTGGTCGGTCACGTCGGCGACCACCACGGCGTACGGGCCGTTCAGCGCCGCCGCCACCGCCTCGGCGCGCGTGGCGTCGCGTACCAGCAGCGACACCTTTGCGCCTGCCGCGGACAGCGTGCGCGCGATCGCGGCACCGATGCCGCGGTTGGCACCGGTTACCAGCGCATGGCGGCCGGCCAGCACCGGTAGCGAATCACTCGTATGCAGGCTCACGTGAGCTCTCCCGTGGGCGGCGCGCCCTCGGCCGCGGCGCGCATGCTGCGCTCACGTTCAATGAGGCGATCGAGCTGCGACTTGCCCGCCAGATACTGCACGGGCCACGTGGCGCCGGCGTACCCGTACTTGGCCGCTTCCATGAGGGTCCAGGCCGGATTGCTCAGATGCGGACGGCCGATGGCCACGAGGTCGGCGCGTCCCGACGCGATGATGCCGTTGGCCTGATCGGCGTCGGTGATCGCGCC
>CAIUOO010000391.1 GCA_903900795.1 uncultured Gemmatimonadota bacterium
CATTCAGCTGCTTGGTCGAGATGCTGAACGTATCGAGCGCCGTCGTACTGCCCGCACGCGGAACGGTGCCGTAGTTGTCGTCGAAGCGCGTGAGAAAGTCGGGCACCCAGCTGGAGCCACCACGCGCGGTGACGTTCCAGACGGGGCGGCCAGCGGCGCCCTTCTTTGTAATGATCTGAATGACACCGTTCGATGCTTCAGTGCCGTACAGCGTGGCCGCCGCGGGGCCCTTGATGACTTCGAGGCTCTCGATGTCATCCGGGTTGAAGTCGTTCCAGCGCGAAATGGAGGCCGAACCGAAGCCCTGATTGGCAGGGCCGGATGCCTGCGTGTTGTCGACGCGCACACCGTCCACGTAGATGAGCGGATCATTCGACAGCGACAGCGAGCTGGCACCACGCACGCGAATGCGTGATCCGCTGCCGACCTGCCCTGAACTCGCCACCACGCTCACCCCTGAGGCGCGACCGTTCAGCAGTTCCTGCAGCGAGCTCACCGGTTGGGTCGCGACGACTTCCGCCGCGTTCACCGTGCTCACCGCGTTGCCGATGGCCCGCTTTTCCGCAACACCGGCGGTGCCGGTGACCACGACGGACGTGAGCTCCATCGCGCGCTCGGTCATCGTCACACGGACATTCGCGTCGCCCATGGTGACGCCGATCGTGCGCGGCAGGAAGCCGATTCGCCGGACCGTGAGCTGTACTTGCCCGCTACCGGTCAGCCCGGCCAGACGGAACCGGCCGGCGGCGTCAGAGCTGGTGCCGACCGTGCGGCCTTCCACCATGATCTGTGCGTCGCTGAGCGGTGAACCGTTCTTTTCGTTCACGATGGTACCGGCGATCGTGCCGGTGGCTTGTGCCTGTATGTCGGCGCTGGGAGCCAGACTCACGGCAACGAGCCCGAGCGCGGCGACGAACCGACGCGCGGTGGCCGCTGCTTCGCGGACGGCAAGGGATAGCATGTGCATCGTCTCCCTGTGGTAAGAAATCCCACTGAGTAATGAGGGTCGGGAGTCGGAAACTAGCCCCGGAAACTTCGGCGTCCAGCGGGACGTCACCTTCGGGGCATGGCTCCCCGTGGGGGCATGGCTCCCCTCACGTCCAGGCCTCGCCCGGCTTGGCTACGTCACCGATACACGAGCGGGTACGGTGAAGACTCCGGCAGCGGCGTGCGACAGGGCAAGCAAGGGCCGGGCGAACCGACCCTCGTCCCTTCACGGCAGGCCCAGCGGCCCCCGGCCGCCGCGCCGCACCCAATTACTTGATATTTGAAGTAATTGGCCGTAGCCTCAACCCGTATCCTCTTCCGGAGCGAATGCAGTGAACGTTGTCGTCGTTGGTGGTGGTCCCGGCGGGCTCTATGCCGCGCTGCTCATGAAGCGGCGCGACCCGCGCGCACAGATCACCGTGGTCGAACGGCATCGCCCGGACGACACGTTCGGCTGGGGCGTTGTGCTCTCCGACCAGACGGTGGCCAATCTGCGCGCCGCCGACCCCGAGAGCGCCGACGCCATCGCCGCCGCCATGCACCGCTGGGACGACATCGCGATTCACTTTGCCGAACGCACCATGCGGTCGGGCGGACACGGCTTCAGCGGCATCGGCCGAAAGAAGCTGCTCGCCATTTTGCAGCAGCGCTGCCGTGCGCTGGGCGTGGTGCTGCGCTTCGAAACTGAACTGCCGCCGGAGGCGCTCGAGGCGGTTATCGCCGACGAGCCGGTGGACCTCGTGATTGTCGCCGACGGCATCAACAGCCGCCTGCGCGAGCGCTTCGCCAGCACCTACCGCCCGGACATCGACCTGCGTCGCTGCCGGTACATCTGGCTCGGCACGCCCAAGCGCTTCGACGCCTTCACGTTTGCGTTCAAGGAAACGCCGATCGGCTGGTTTCAGGCACACGCGTATCAGTTCGACGGCGACACCAGCACGTTCATTGTAGAGACGCCGCAGGAGGTGTGGGAGCAGGCCGGCATCGCCGACATGTCCGACGGCGAGTCGATCGCGTTCTGCGAGTCGCTGTTTGCCGACGTGTTGGACGGCGAGCCGCTCATGAGCAATGCGGCGCACCTGCGTGGATCGGCGCAGTGGATCCGCTTCCCGCGCGTGACGTGCGCGGAATGGGTGCACTGGCTCGAGACGGCGCAGGGCCGCATCCCGCTGGTGCTGCTCGGCGACTCGGCACACACCGCCCACTTCAGCATCGGTTCCGGCAGCAAGCTCGCGCTCGAAGACGCCATCGCGCTCGACCTGCAGCTCGCCGCGAATCCGAACGACATCGGCGCGGCGCTGAGCCGCTATCAGGCCGAGCGGAGTGTGGAAGTGCTCAAGCTGCAGAACGCGGCGCGCAATTCCACCGAATGGTTCGAGCACGTGGATCGATACGCCACGCTGGCACCGGAGCAGTTCGCCTATTCGTTGCTGACTCGCTCGCAGCGCATCTCGCACGAGAATCTGCGCGTGCGCGACGCGGCGTATGTCGGCGCCTTCGAACGCTGGTTTGCGCAGCAGTCTGGCCTGACCATCGCGCCCGATGCCGCCGCACCGCCGGCCATCTTCACACCGTTCACGGTGCGCGGCGTCACGCTGCCGAACCGCATCGTGGTGAGCCCCATGGCGCAGTACTCGGCCACCAACGACGGCATGCCTACCGACTGGCATCTCGTACATCTTGGTGCCCGCGCCACCGGTGGCGCCGGACTGGTGATGACGGAGATGACGTGCGTCGCGCCCGATGCGCGCATCACACCGGTGTGTCCGGGTATGTGGACCGACGATCAGCGAGACATGTGGGCGCGTATCGTGCGCTTCGTACACGAGCACACGCCGGCCAAGATCGGACTGCAGCTGGGTCACGCCGGCGCGAAGGGTGCCACCAAGACCATGTGGGACGGCATCGACCAACCGCTCGAGCGCGGCGCGTGGCCACTGATCTCCGCCTCGGAAACGCAGTATCTCGACGGCGTGTCGCAGACAGCGCGTGAGATGACGCGCGACGACATGCGGCGCGTGACGGAGGAGTTCGTGCACGCGGCGCAACGTGGCGTGACCGCCGGATTCGACTGGC